>NZ_JANSHN010000048.1:0-1116 GCF_047461655.1 Synechococcus sp. W55.1 | reverse complement strand
CGCAGCGCTGCTTGACCAGTGAGCTGTTACGCACTCTTTCAAGGATGGCTGCTTCTAAGCCAACCTCCTGGTTGTCTAAGCGGCGCCACAACCTTTCCCACTTAGCGACCACTGGGGGACCTTAGCCGGCGGTCTGGGTTGTTTCCCTCTCGACGACGGATATTCGCACCCGCCGTCTCACTCGCGGTGCACACACCCGGCATTCGCAGTTTGCCGTCGCTTGGTAAGCGGTGAAGCCCCCGCACAACAACAGTGCTCTACCTCCGGGTGTGCCATTGCCGCGGCTGTACCTCAATACATTTCGGGGAGAACCAGCTATCTCCGTGTTCGATTGGCATTTCACCCCTACCCACAGCTCATCCGAGCCTTTTGCAACAGACACCGGTGCGGCCCTCCACGTCCTGTTAGGGACGCTTCAGCCTGGCCATGGGTAGCTCACACGGTTTCGGGTCAATCCCCGGCGACGCTCGCCCTGTTCAGGCTCGCGTTCACTCCGGCTCCGGCTGGCTCTGCCTTAACCACGCCACCGAGGATTACTCGCCGGATCATACTCCAAAAGGCACGCGGTCACCGGTTGCCCGGCTCCCACGGCGTGGAAGCACACGATTTCAGGGTCTCTTTCACTCCCCTCACCGGGGTACTTTTCACCGTTCCCTCACGGTACTGTGCGCTATCGGTCACTGCGTGTAGCTTGCCTTGGACAGTGGTCTGCCCGGCTTCAGCCCGGGTTCTTCGTGCCCGGACCTACTCAGGAACGACCCCTCACACTGAGGCGCACGCATACGCGACTCTCACGCTCTCTGGTGCAGGGTTCCACACTGCTTCTGCTGAACGCGGTCGCGTGAGGCCCATCGAGCAGGATGGGCGTGGGTCGTCCTCCAACCCCGTGCGCGCAACGGCTGCTCCCTTGGCACGCGCACGGTTTAGGCGTCACCCGGTTCGCTCGCCGCTACTACGGGTGTCGTTCACTCTTCCTCCGGCTACTGAGATGTTTCAGTTGGCCGGGTTCCCGCTCCGCGCATGCGGAGCGCTGCCAGATGGCAGCGGGTTGCCCCATTCGGAGACCTCCGGATCACAGCCTGCACGCGGCTCCCCGGAGCATATCGGTGCCGTGCC
>NZ_JANSHN010000046.1:0-2050 GCF_047461655.1 Synechococcus sp. W55.1 | reverse complement strand
GGGTGCGTGGACCTAGGTTCCCAGCGGAGAGCCGCCAGTAGGATCGGCGCTGCGATGTTTCACGACCCGGTTCGGGATGGATCGGGGTGGGTCCACCGCGCTCCTCACACACCCAGTGGTTGAAGGTCGTCCCTTCACCCCTCACGCGATTGTCCTTCTTGCTGCCTGCACCATCACCACGCTCCCGTCCCGGCCCCCTCGCCGCGACGGACGGAAGCCCTCGCCCCTGCGCACCGGTCGCCTCTACGGGTCACCCCGCCTCCAGCTCCGGCCGCTTATCCCGCTCATCTCGCGGGGGGCTTACCAGCCTTGCGCTGTGAGAGCAGTCGTCTTGCGGCGTGTTTCCCACTTAGATGCTTTCAGCGGTTCTCACTCCCGGACATAGCTACGGAGCTTGCAGGCCGCCCCACAACTCCTCCACCAGCGGTCCGTCCAGCCCGGTCCTCTCGTACTAGGGCCAGCCCCGCGCACTGCTCTACGCGCTCAGAGCGGATAGAGACCGAACTGTCTCACGACGTTCTGAACCCAGCTCGCGTGCCGCTTTCATGGGCGAACAGCCCAACCCTTGGGACCTACTCCAGCCCCAGGATGCGACGAGCCGACATCGAGGTGCCACGCTCCGCCGTCGATATGAACTCTTGGGCGGTCTGAGCCTGTTATCCCCGGGGTAGCTTTTATCCGTTAAGCCACAGCCCTTCCACCCGGTACTGTGGGATCACTACGGCCGACTTTCATCCCTGCTCGGCCTGTCTGCCTCGCAGTCAAGCGCCCTTCTGCCGTTGCACTCCACGGCGGATGACCATCCCGCCTGAGGGCGCCATTGCGCGCCTCCGTTACCCTTTAGGAGGCGACCGCCCCAGTCAAACTACCCGCCAGCCACCGTCCCAGCCTTCCGCCGGTGAGGGCAGCGCAGACCGAAGAGTGGTATTTCACCGTCGGCTCCAGCAGACCCGCAAGTCCGCCTTCTCCGCCTCCCACCTATCCTACGCATCCGCCTGCACGGCCCGATGGCAAGCTGTAGTAAAGCTCCACGGGGTCTTTTTGTCCCGCTCTGAGTTGGCCGCATCTTCACGGCCACTGCAATTTCACCGAGCCCCCGGTCGAGACAGTGCCCAGATCGTGATGCCTTTCGTGCGGGTCGGAACTTACCCGACAAGGAATTTCGCTACCTTAGGACTGTTATAGTTACAGCCGCCGTTTACCGGGGCTTCGGTTTGGAGCGTTCACCCCTCCCCTTAACCTTCCGGCACTGGGCAGGCATCACCCCCTATACGTCGCCTTCCGGCTTCAGCAGGGAGCTGTGGTTCTGGTATCCAGTCGCCCGGGCCTGGACCCTGCGGCTGCCTCGGGC
Organism: Synechococcus sp. W55.1; assembly: GCF_047461655.1. Classification (NCBI taxonomy): domain Bacteria; kingdom Bacillati; phylum Cyanobacteriota; class Cyanophyceae; order Synechococcales; family Synechococcaceae; genus Synechococcus; species Synechococcus sp. W55.1. The sequence goes on along the minus strand of NZ_JANSHN010000046.1, from coordinate 699 downwards.
TCCACCCGCCAGGGGCTTCACCCTACACGCAGCACCCCTTCTTCCGAAGGTACGGGGTCAATTTGCCGAGTTCCTTAACCGGGGGTCACTCGTCCACCTTGGTCTCCTCGACCTGTCTACCTGTGTCGGTTTGCGGTACGGGCGTGGGTGGTCTCCCGAGCCGGCCTTTCGTGGCTGCACAGGCGCCTCGCCATTGGCGGTTGGTTCCCCAACCCCCTTTCACTCACCTCTCGGTCAGCGCAGGACGGATTTCCTTCGCCCTGCTCCCTACCGGCTTGGACGGCGCTCGTCTCGCCGCGGCGACTACCCCTCAGCATCCGGCATTGGTCAAGCGACCACTCCACGGTACAGGACTATTCACCTGTTGTCCATCGGGTCTGGCCGTGGCCGTCCCCTTAGGCCCGACTACCCTGCCGCGGTGCATCCGTGCGGCAGAACCCTTTGACTTTCGGTGGCGATGATTGCCACATCGCTTCTCCGTTACTCATTCCGGCATTCGCACTCGTGCCCGCTCCAGTGCGGCTTCCGCCGTCCCTTCCCTGCGGTCACGACGCTCCCCTACCGTTGACCTCTCAGTCAACCCGCGGCTTCGGTGGGTCGCTTTGCCCCGTTACAGCCTCGGCGCAGCGCTGCTTGACCAGTGAGCTGTTACGCACTCTTTCAAGGATGGCTGCTTCTAAGCCAACCTCCTGGTTGTCT
>NZ_JANSHN010000045.1:0-3316 GCF_047461655.1 Synechococcus sp. W55.1 | reverse complement strand
ATGCGATGATTGAGCCAGGCTTGAAAGCGCCTCTCCTTGCCAGACAGCCGTTGCAACAGTTCTCTGCATCTGCGCCGGGAACTGCGGGTGCCCTTACTGGCTTTTTGCTGGAGTACCGCTCTCAGCTTGGAATAACGGTCTCGTATTTTGCTCAACTGCTGTCCATTCCAGTTGTCCCCCTCTGACGTATGGGCAATATCTGTCCTTCCCAAATCCACGCCTATTACCCGAGCTGTGTTCTGCCGCTCCGGTAACTTTGCTTCCACGCAAATCTGGATGGAGTAGGAACCGTCTTTGCGCTTGACCAGAGTGGCCGATTTGGGATTGGAGCCTGCCAACTGTTCTCTCTGGTAATGACCAATCGCCAGCTCAAAGCGCTCTCGACCCTCCACCGTGGTCAGCGACACCGTCCAGTCTTTCTCGCGAAATGAAAAGATACGAGCGTCATAGGTAGCAAAGCCCCCCTTGAACGCTTTGACCGGACGGTTTTTCTGTCGGGCAACTTTACGAGCACCTGCTAGCCGTCTGCAGACCTGTACGGCCAAGTTACTGGACAAGCCGAACCGGGCACGGATTTCGCGGTAGCACAGAGATTGAAGTTTAACGGCGTTAACGATCTTCTCCGGTGTGTTCTGGTTCACCCAGTTCAAGGCTTGGCCGAAGGCATCCAAGGTCGCATCCAACTTTGCGGCTTGCGACTGAGACACCTTGAGCCTGCAGGAAAGGGTCAGGACTTGGGTCATACCCTTACGGTACCTCATCAAAGTGCATTCCTCCCGACCCTCGCCCTGTGGGCAGAGGGCGGGGCTCCTGCGCTAGTAAGCTGAGACTTCAATCACCAGCTTCCCGTACTGCTTAGCCACCGCCTTCAGCAGCTCTTTGAAGGCTCCATGCGCCCAAGTCAGTAGCGAGCGCACTACTCTGCCCTGCATAGCTGCAAGGCCGCAATCTCTCGCCCCCTAACGGGAAGTGGGGGAGAGGTACATAAAGAAGAAGTCTAATTGTCGGCATTAGCGGCGAAGGGGCTCGGAAATGGCCGCCACCTCCCGCAGAAACTGATCCTGTTGTTGGCTCAAAATGCCCAGGTCGGGGCCTTGGTTGAGCAGGATAAAGCGGGTGCCATCCGGCAATTGCCCCATCATCATCAGCCGATCCGCAGCGGATCCCACCTGAGCCACCGTGCCTGGGGGCAAGGTGCGCGCCTGCAGGGTGCTGTGGCCAATGCCCGCTCTGGGCAAGATCCGAGTCGGATCCCCGTCCGTGAGATCCACCAACTGCTCCCAGAGGTGAGCTAGGGCGCGAGGGGAGAGGTACAGGGCTTGCCCCCTTTGTCCAAAGCGAATGTCTTGCTCGGCGGGGGCCATGTCGGGATCCAGGCGGGAAATGGGCTGAGCCACCAACCGCTGCCGCAGGTACTCCAGCAGGGCTGTTTTGCCCCCCAGTTCCGCCAACAGGGCTTCTGCCATAGTCCGGTCGTTGCTGCCGTTGAGGATTTGCAACAGGGATCCCAGGCGTAGCGAGGTATAACGAGCCAAGCAGTGGGCGTCCGCGGGCAGGGCTGTCAGGGTTGACACCGAGCCGCGAATGGCAACCGGGTGGGGCTGTTGCGTATCGCTGAGGAGCTCTGCCAAACGCCGAGCACCGGCCAAAGGATCGGGTTGGCCCAGCAGGTGGAAGGGGGACAACACCTTCACATCCCCGTCGATCTGGCGAATGTTGAGGCTATGCAAATGGTGGGCCAGCTCTGCCACATTCGCTTCCGTGAAGTAGGGATCCCCGCCACCCACCAGGATCAAATCTCCCGTCAAGCGATGGCCCAAAAGATGGCCTGTGGTGTAGAACCGGGTCTCAAAGCGACGTTCATAGCCCCAAGTCTCCAGGGCCATCAAGCTGATGGCCAACTGATCCAAGGCTCCCACCGGCAAAGGCCGATCCGATAAATGCTCCGCTAACAGATCCCCTTCCGGTGTCCAGAGCAGGATCCCCTGTTGAGAGAGCGCTCCCCCTTGGGCTGCCAATCCCTGCAAAAAGCCGGACAAGACCGGAGCATAAGGGGAATCTTCCCACTCCGGCGATTGGGCACGAGGCCACCAGGGGGGAAGGCCCGGAGTTCCACTTGGGGAAGGCAGCGGCGGCGGTGGGGTGGGGATGGGGGGGAAAGGATTCTGAGCCGATGTGGGAAACTCGACTTCGGCACCCGTGCGATTGCTCCAGCAGGCCCCCAAGGCCAAAGCACCGGCCAACGGGATCCCTGCCCAGAGGAAACGACGATGGGGGCGCAACCCCTGTGGGATAAGCGGCATGACGACCTCACCAAAGACACTTGCAAAAGACGACAGGCTGGCAAGACTTGACGCTACTCTAGTGCCATCCGAACTGCCTTTGCAAATCTCTGTGGCAGCCTCTTCCAGCGCTATCGACTCCAGTTCATGCGAGCCCATCTTTTGCTTGGCAGGGATCCCACTCGGCTGTAGCCTGATGCGAAGCCAGAAAATGCTGTGTTGCCTGATGGATATCCTTTGCAACGGCAATGGCTGCAGATCGTCCGTTGGCTGTGCAAGGGCTAGGCTGTACTGGAGAGGGTGGGAGATGGCTCATACACTCGTGCAGAACGGATCGCAAGCTCCTTCTCTCCTGAGTAAAAGATAAAATAGGGCGATTTAGACTCTAAGCATTCCAGGCCGCCAATGGGAAACAGTCCAACCAAAGTAAGAGTTCAATCGGAAAAACAGGCTTTCCTAGAACGGTGGCATGACATTCTCGCCCCCAACTCCTTGGGCTATCGCATTCGATTGTTGTCTCAATTGGTGCGGCGGAAGTTCCAGTCCTATTTAGAGCCTTTTGGCCTAACCATCTCCCATTGGGTGGTGCTCTGCTGCCTCTGGGAAGAAGACGGGATCCCGACTTCCACCATTTGTGAGCGCCTGCAGCAGTTGGGGGGCACCATGACCGGGGTGTTGGATGGCATGGAAAAACGGGAGCTGATCCGGCGGCAGCGGGATCCTGAGGATCGGCGGATTTGGCGAGTCTACCTCACACCGGCAGGAGAGGAGCTGAAAGACGTTTTGCCCCCTCTGATTTGGCAGTTGCGGGAGCAAACCTACGGCTGTCTCAGCCCAGAAGAACGGGCAACCCTCTCGCGGCTGGTGGATCGGCTGATCGCCCATTTGTCAGTGGATCCAGAGGCGGCTGTATTGTCAGAGCCAAGCCAATAGTCTTTGGTCTTCATGGGTCGTGTTGGTAAACTACCCCCGCCTAAAGGCGGGAGCTTTCAGTAGCCCTAGAGTCGGCAAGCCAACCCTGGACCTCTAGGCTG
>NZ_JANSHN010000044.1:0-3833 GCF_047461655.1 Synechococcus sp. W55.1 | reverse complement strand
GCCGTCCCTACGAAGAAGAAGAATAAGGCGGGGATCCCTCCATGGATCGCAGCTGGAGAGGACGGTTGTTGCGAACTCTGGCTCTGGCAAAATAGGCGATACCTAGATCAGGAAGATCCTACCGGCGCTTCCGGCACCCAGCTCTACTGCCCCGAAAGAGTCCAGGGTGCTCCCTGTGTCTGTATTGCCTTCCTATACTGAGTAGCAAAGCTCTGCCGAACTCCTATGCAGCCCACCAATCCCAACCAATTTACCGAAAAAGCTTGGAGCGCCATTGTCCAGTCCCAAGATGTGGCCCGGCGGCACCAGCAGCAACAGTTGGAAACCGAGCATTTGCTGATCTCCCTTCTGGATCAAGAGGGGGGGCTCACCCAAACCCTCCTGCAACGGGCAGGTATCGATCCGAGGCTGGTGCGGGATAAAGTGGAAAGCTTCATCAACCAGCAGCCCAAGTTGGCGCGGGTGGATCAGCTCTACTTGGGTCGCGGCCTGGAAACCACCCTGGATCGGGCCGAGGAGTTTCGCAAAGAGTACGGCGATGATTTCATCTCGGTGGAGCACTTGTTTTTGGGATCCCTGCAAGATGAGCGGGTGGGCAAGCGGGTCTTGGCACCCCTGGGCCTGACGGTAGAGCGCCTCAAACCGGTCATCAAAGAGGTGCGAGGCAAACAGCGGGTCACCGACAAAAACCCCGAATCCCGCTACGAAGCCCTGGAGCGCTATGGCCGCGATCTCACCCAGGCGGCCCGCGAAGGGAAGCTGGACCCGGTGATCGGGCGAGATGACGAGATCCGCCGCGTCATTCAGGTGCTCTCCCGCCGCACCAAAAACAACCCCGTCCTCATCGGCGAACCCGGCGTGGGGAAAACAGCCATTGTGGAGGGCCTAGCCCAGCGCATCAACCGGGGAGATGTGCCGGAGTCTCTGAAAAACCGGCGAGTCATTGCTCTGGACATGGGCGCTCTCATTGCCGGGGCCAAGTACCGCGGGGAATTTGAAGACCGCCTCAAAGCTGTGCTCAAAGAGGTCACTGAATCCGAAGGCCAGATCATCCTCTTCATCGACGAGTTGCACACCGTTGTCGGCGCCGGGGCCGGCGAAGGGGCCATGGATGCCGGCAACTTGCTCAAACCCATGCTGGCGCGGGGCGAGTTGCGCTGTATCGGCGCCACCACCCTGGATGAATACCGCAAGCACATCGAAAAAGATGCGGCCCTAGAACGCCGCTTTCAGCCGGTGTACGTGGATCAGCCTTCGGTGGAAGATACCATCTCCATCCTGCGCGGCCTCAAAGAGCGCTACGAGCTGCACCATGGGGTGAAAATTAGCGACTCCGCCTTGGTGGCGGCAGCGGTGCTCTCCAACCGCTACATCTCCGAGCGCTTCCTGCCCGACAAAGCCATCGACCTGGTGGACGAGGCGGCGGCCAAGCTGAAGATGGAGATCACCTCCAAGCCCGTCGAGCTGGACGAGATCGACCGGCGCATCATGCAACTGCAGATGGAGGAGCTCTCCCTGAAAAAAGAAGATGATGCTGCCTCTAGAGATCGCCTCAGCAAAATTGAGCAGGAGCTGGCCAACCTGACGGAGCGACAACGGGAGTTGAATGCTCGCTGGCAATTTGAAAAAGAGGCTATCGAACGCCTGCAAAGCCTTAAAGCCGAGCGGGACGCCGTCAAGCTTCAAATCGAACAGGCTGAACAAAAATATGACCTCAACCGCGCTGCCGAGCTCAAGTACGGCAGGCTGATGGAATTGGAGCGGCAAATCCAAGAGCAGGAGGCTCACCTGGCCAAGCTGCAGACCAACGGCGAGCCGCTGCTGCGGGAGCAAGTGACTCCTGAAGATATCGCTGAGATCGTCTCCCGCTGGACCGGGATCCCAGTCACCAGCCTGATGGAGTCGGAAAAGCAGAAGCTGCTGCGCCTGGAAGCCCATTTGCACCAGCGGGTGGTGGGCCAAGACGAGGCGGTAGCCGCCGTAGCGGCAGCCATTCGGCGCGCCCGGGCCGGCATGAAGGATCCCAATCGCCCCATCGGCTCTTTCCTGTTCATGGGGCCCACTGGCGTGGGGAAAACCGAGCTGGCCCGTGCTTTGGCGGAGTTCCTCTTCGACACTTCCGAGGCGATGGTGCGCATCGACATGTCCGAGTATATGGAGAAGCACTCGGTCTCCCGTTTGGTGGGGGCCCCTCCGGGCTATGTGGGCTACGAGGAAGGGGGGCAACTCTCAGAAGCGGTGCGGCGACGCCCCTACTCGGTGGTGCTGTTTGACGAGGTGGAAAAAGCCCACCCTGATGTCTTCAACATCCTGCTGCAGGTGCTGGACGATGGCCGCATTACCGACTCCCAAGGGCGGACAGTGGACTTCAAAAACACCATCATCATCATGACCAGCAACATCGGCAGCGACCTCATCCTGGAAATTGGGGCCGATGAAAGCCGCTACGAGGAGATGAAAACTCAGGTGCTGGCCATGCTGCGGCACCACTTCCGACCGGAGTTCCTCAACCGGGTGGACGAGCTGATCATCTTCCACGCCCTCACCAAAGAGCAAATTCGCCAGATTGTCGGCCTGCAAATGCAGCGGGTGGAAAAGCTGCTGGCAGATCAGCAAATCGAGATCCTGCTCACCGAAGAAGCCAAGGACTACCTGGCAGAGGTGGGCTACGACCCAGTGTTCGGGGCCCGTCCCCTGAAGCGGGTGATCCAGCGGGAGATCGAAAATCCCATTGCCACCAAGCTGCTGGAAAACGAGTTCCTACCCGGCGACCGCATTTTGGTGGATGTAGCCAACGAGCGGTTGATCTTCCGCAAGATCGGCTCTCAGCCCAGCCAAGAGCCGCCGGCGGCTGTGGCCGTCAGCTAAGTCGGGGTCCTTCCGTCAAAGCGTAATCACTTGGTCAGGTGGGTTGTCCTTCAAGGCCTCGTAGAGGTCAGGGAAACAGCCCACCTGCACTCCTTTGACGACGTTTTTGGGAACGCACCGAGCTGGCTCTCTGCGCCCGCGTCCTTGAGCGTCGCACCAGCGGGGTTCCCCTTCGGCTAGGTTGCGCTCCAGAGCGCACATGTCACACATCATCAGCAGGATGTTTTGCTCTTGGGCAACTTTGGCCAAGCGCTCGCCAATGGGATCCCCCTGCCGCAAAACAAAGCAGTTGTCGTCGAAAAAGAACATGCCCACCACCTGCGCTCCATGCACCCCTGCTTCTAGCTGGGGCAGGATCATCTGGCCCAACTTATAGGTGCCGCAGCGAGGGTGAGTGAACACGTAGGCAACTTTCATGAGGCCCTCCTTGCTGTTCTCAATTTTGATTATTAATGATTATCATTTTCAAAGTAACACGAATTCCCTGACGGGGGTTGCCGGAACCCAGCAGGCCGAGGTGGAGGTTCATTGCGAACCTGCTTGAGACTGTTCCTGATGCCTTTGTGCTGTCCAGCTCCTCTCCCTTCGCAGGAGAGGGAAGTTACGATTATTTCGATTCAAACCAGGACGCTGCACCCACACCTAAAACGTTGGTCGCGTTGTCGCGTCAGCGTTGCGGAGCAATAATGCGGCGGGCCAGAAGGCTTTTCTCAATAGCCCAGGCGTCTCACCCTAACCTGAAATGACTACAGATTGTGGGTTTACTGAGGACACGGCCAATTATTCAGTGGCATTTCTCACTTGAGATGCGGGAGGGGTTTTCTGGCGGGTTGTCAGGATTTGGGGTTTCTAATTGCCAAGGCTGCTCTCGGAGTTGCTCTATTGAACCACTAGGTTGTGTTGATCTTTCATTTGAGCCAAAAGAGAGCACTGACGAGATAGAGAAAACTCAAGAAGTTCCTGGC
>NZ_JANSHN010000043.1:0-4305 GCF_047461655.1 Synechococcus sp. W55.1 | reverse complement strand
CTGAGTGCTCCACAAATCCAGTGGCGCTATCCATCCCCACCCTACAGAGGGTGGGGAATTCCGCGCGTTTTGTTAAAGTCTTCTACAGACCAGATCCGCAATTGACGGGGGGGCGACAGGGATCCATGTCCGAGATCGAGGTCTTCGATGCGGAGCAGTTGGCCGGGCTGATCGAGAGTCTGGCAGCGGCGATCGGCAGGGATCACCCCCACCCCCAAAAGTTGACGTTGATCGGCATTCGCACCCGGGGAGTCCCCTTGGCCTACCGCCTGCGGGATCGGATTGCCACTCTACTGGGGATCCCGCCCCAAGTAGGGGAGCTGGACATCACTTTTTTCCGCGACGATTTGAGTGCCGGTGGGTTGCGCACCCCAGATCGCAGCGAAATGCCGCGTGACCTAACCGGCCAAGAGGTGGTGCTGGTAGATGATGTGATCTTTCGCGGTCGCACCGTCCGGGCGGCTTTGGAGGCCCTAAACCACTTTGGGCGACCGGAACGGGTGCGATTGGCGGTGTTGATTGACCGGGGTCACCGACAGTTTCCCATCCAGCCCGATTACTGCGGTTGTCAGCTTTCCACAGAACCGGAGCAAATGGTGAGAGTCCATCTGCGGGAAACCGATGCAGAAGAGCGGGTGCTGTTGATAGACAAAACAGCAAAGATTAAACCCTGAGCCAGCGCTGGGGTGCGGTATTTTAGGGATGACCTGCCGAAACTCACTGCCATGTCTTGGTTGCCGGAAACCCGCCGCTACGCTGTTTTGGGCACGGGCGCTTTGGGAGGATTTTATGGGGCGAAATTGCAACAGGCGGGCTTTGCGGTGCATTTTCTGCTGCACAGCGACTATGAGCATGTTTGCCAAAACGGCCTGTGGGTGCAGTCCTGCTGGGGGGATTTTCATTTGCCCCAGGTGAATGCCTACGCAGCCGTGGAGGACATGCCCGCTTGCGAAGGGGTGATCGTGGCTTTGAAAGCCACCCAAAATGCGCTTCTGCCGCACTTGATCCCGCCTGTGTTGGCCGAGAATGGCGTGGTGATCTTGTTGCAAAATGGGCTGGGGGTGGAGCCCGAGATTGCCGATTGCGTTGGCCCAGAACGGGTGATGGGGGGCCTCTGTTTCGTCAGCTCCAATAAGGTTGGCCCCGGCCACATTCACCATCTGGATTACGGTTCGGTGCTGCTGGCAGAATACGGCCCTGGCTATGCCCCCCAAGGGATCACGCCCCGCCTTCAACAAGTTCAAGCCGATTTTCAACGGGCAGGGATCCCGACTTCGCTCTCACCAGATTTGATGTTGGCCCGCTGGCAGAAGTTGGTCTGGAATATTCCCTTCAACGGCCTCTCGGTGGTGTTCAATGCCGACACTCAGCAAATGATCCGAGATCCTGAGGCCCGTGCTTTGGCGGAAACGCTGATGCAGGAGGTGGTCCAGGGAGCTGCGGCTTGTGATCGCCTGCTTCCCGATTCCTTGATCCAAGAAATGCTCACCAACACCGAGAAAATGGCCCCCTACCGCACCAGCATGAAAATCGACTATGAGCGCAAACGTCCCCTGGAGCTGCAGGCAATCTTCGGCAACCCCCTGCAGTACGCTCGACAAGCGGGGATCCATCTACCACGGGTTGAAATGCTCTATCGGCAGTTGCAGGTGTTGGATCGCCTGAATCGAGGGATCCCTGGGGAGCAGCAGGCTTAGGTTTTTCAAGATCCGGCGGAGCGATCCCAGGGCTGGACCAGGCTTTCTTCTTGGCTTGTGGGTAAACTGAGCCGCAGTCCTGTACCGTTGCTCCGGCTTTATGCCCCTGGGATCCACCCACGATCGCATCACCCTCTGGACAGCCCCCGGCATCACCTTAGCCGCCGGTTTGCTGGGGAACAGCACCACGGTTGCTCTGGCCGTGGGATCGGCCTATCTATTCAGCGGCCTGATGTTTTCTGGAGATCTGGACACCTGTTCTCGACAGTATCAACGCTGGCTGTTCTTGCGTTGGATTTGGCTGCCCTACCGCAGGTGGATACGGCATCGCTCCTTTTGGTCTCATGGGCCCATCGTGGGCACTGCCGTGCGGGTGCTGTACTTGAGCCTATGGGCAGGAGGAGTTGGCCTGCTGGGGGCTTGGCTGGGATCCCAGTTGGGCTGGTGGATGTGGCAACCCTGGGTGTGGCGCAGCGATCTCTGGCAATTGCTGCAAGTTCACGCCGAGATGCTGTTTTGGATTGGGATGGGGTTGGAACTGGGATCGGTGAACCACAGCCTGAGCGACTGGACGATCTCCCACTGGAAACGCTGGCGCAAACGCCGTCAGGCTCGATCTCCCGCCAGGCGACTCAGCTATCGTCGCTAGGGATCCATTGGGCCAAAAGCTGATTCTTGCCTGCCCCGGCATTTGAATGGCAGTGAGGTTACCTACTGTTCCGCAACGCGTAGTCATTTATCTCACCGTCAAGGTGAAACAAACGACCGGTTGCTTCCTGCTAAGGCCTCCGGCCCGCTACGCGAGCAGTTGAAATAGAGGGTAATAAGAACCACGACTGCTATCAGCCCCTCACCCCCCCTTGAACCTGTGCTGTGCCCACAACTCCGCGACCTATCCTCTCAAGAGGGCTGAAACTGCAAATCTTGGCCAATTACCCTTTAGCCCAGGTACTCTGCTTGTGGCCATTTCGATTCAAACTGGGACACTGCACCCATACCTAAAGCCTTGAATACAGGGAATCAGAAGGCTCTCCTCAGTAGCCCAAGCGTCTCACCCTAACTTGAAACGACTACTTGAAGCAGTTTTGTCAAGAACATTTCCTCTTACGTTGGCTAGGTATTGCGATTCAATCTCAATAAAGCTATGCTGTTACTCGGTTGAGTGGTGGAGTTGTATCCATCAGTCTTCCTCTCTTGTCTTGGATGCGGCAGGGATCCTGTGCTGGCAGAGCTGGCCATCTGCGTCAGCAGGGATCCCTTTTTCTCCTCTCCAAGGCTAAGCAAGGTTCTGTGCTAATGAGAGTCAGAATCAGTTGATAGAGAGATTTTTTGCTTGCTCATGTCAATCTGTGGAGGTGGCAGTGTAAAGGAGCAACAGCGGCTGAGGGTTATGGCTTTGGAAGGGGGCAATCTGGCTTCGGGAACCGGAAGACAAGACCGAATACAAAGATTGCTGCTCTAGTTTCCTTTGCAAACTTGTCAGAAGCTAAGGAAAAAGACCAACCTTTTGGGACAAACTGTCTGTCCTATGTCTTGTTTTGTCGTTCAAAAATTTATGTTGGGCTCAAGAGAAACTCTAGAAAAAAGTTGAATCAGGTGGAAGAATCAGTTAGAATCTAGCTGGCGTTAACGCTAACCGCGACGAAGAGACTGGAGGGAGGAAAGCCTAACAGCCTCTCTCCTTTTTTCTGTAGGGGTTACCCTCACTCTCAAACCCCATCTCATGAGAAGGAAGGAAGACCAAATACCCTATGACTTGAAATAGCAGCATTTTCATTAACTTTTGTTTTACTCTCTATGCCAAACTTGATACTAAGCTAAAGAGTTGCTCCTCGATCTTGTAACCATTGAGCAGCCAGCCTGTGTTGGCGTTTTTGTGCATAGGCTAAGGGGGTATGCCCATCTTCATTGCGAGGGTTTAGTTCGGCTCCATTTTCCAGCAAAAGCTCCAGGATTTCGATGTGTCCTTCCCAAGCAGCCCAGTGCATCGGTGTCGCCCCGAATCGGTTGCGCGCATTGGCATTGGCCCCGTACAAGAGCAGAAAGCGAGCGATGCCCAAATCCCCTCGGGTGGCGGCTTCATGCAGAGGGGTTCGGCCTGTTTCGTCAGTGGCATCCACCGGCGCTCCCTTGGATAGTAGGCGGGCCAGAATGCTTTTTCGACCGGTGGCTGTGGCCCAGTGGAGAACACGACCAGTGTTGGCTCCCTTCTGGATGAGCAGACCGATTACCTCCGCCTGATCGGTTAAAGCAGCCCGCTGGAGAGGGGTATAGCCATGGTTATCTGGGAGATCGATATCGCTGCCTGCCCTCAAAAGACGCTCCACCAGCTTGACCTGGCCGACGTCAGCAGCCAAATGGAGAGGGGTGGCACCTGTGGGATCCAAGGCATTGGGAGAAGCGCCATGGGCCAAGAGCAAATCCAACAGTTCCAAATCGCCAAGGAGTGTCGCTTTATGAAGCAAAGTCATTCCCTGAGCATCGACAGCATTCACATCTTCCCCCCGCTGCAAATGGGCCAATAATTGTTTTAGGTCGTGTTGATCTTATGTTAGGATAGAGAGAGTAATTTATAGAGGAAAGAGGATGAAGTTGGTTTTTTTAGATG
>NZ_JANSHN010000042.1:0-4332 GCF_047461655.1 Synechococcus sp. W55.1 | reverse complement strand
GAAATGACTATGACGACAAAAAGTTGAACCACGCACCTCTGTATGGAAGGGCTCCCCTTCCTGGGGAAAGTCCTCGCGGAAATGGGCTCCTCGGCTTTCTTCCCGCAGCAGCGCCCCCTGCGCTACAAGACGGGCGAGCAAAAGCAGACTGCCTGCCTCAGCCTCTTCCCGGCTGGCCCAAGGCTTTTCCTGCAGGGGAAGTTCCTTGACAAAGGCCAGAAAAGCCCGCAGCCGTGTTCCCTCGCGCACAACGCCCAAAGCTTCCCCAACTCGCTGCCTCAGAGCCGGCACGATGGAGGGAGATGCCGCCAGAACGGGTAGCCTTTGCAGTCGCCGGGCGAAGCTCACCTCTCCCAAGTCTTGCAAGGCAGCCAAAGCAGCCCGCTTGCCCATAACCAGCCCCTCCAAGAGACTGTTGGAAGCCAAACGATTGGCCCCGTGTAGCCCCGTGGAAGCCACCTCCCCGGCAGCATAAAGGCCCGGCAGTCCGGTGAAGCCGAAAGCGTCCGTTCGGATCCCACCCATCACGTAGTGAGCGGCGGGAACAACCGGCAGCAGATCCTTGGTGGGATCCAACCCCAAGGCGCGGGCAGAAGCAACAACGGTGGGAAAACGCTCCTCCAGATGTTCGACGACCCGCAGATCCAGGTAGGTTCCCCCTGTCTGCTCCCGCTCCCAGAAAACGGCTCGAGCTACCACATCCCGCGGCGCCAGCTCTCCCCGCTCCGCATACCGAGGCATGAAACGCTCCCCAAAGGCGTTGAGGAGAACGGCCCCTTCTCCTCTTACTGCCTCGCTCACCAGCGCTCCATTGGGCAAAGCCGTGGGGTGAAATTGCACAAACTCCAGATCCCTGAGGATGGCCCCTGCCCGCCAAGCCAGCACCATCCCATCGCCGGTAGCTCCCGAGGGAGCTGTCGAGACGGGGAAGAGGCTGCCAAATCCTCCCGTAGCCAGGAGAACTGCCCCGGCCCTCACCTCCACCGGCCCCTCAGGGCCAAGAAGCAAGGCCCCCGCCACCCTGTCCCCCGCCAGCAAAAAGCTGAGGGCTGTGTAGCCCTGCAAAGGCAGCCTGTTGAGGCGAGCCAGCAAACCTCTCAGGAGCCACAGTCCGCTCCGATCCCCCCCCAGATGGCGAACCCGCGCTTGGGAGTGGCCCCCTTCCCGGACAGGTTGGGGATGGAAAGGAAGGCCCCAGCGTAAAAGCCTCTCCAGGTGCAAGGGTGCTTCCTCCACAATGGAGCGGGCCACCTTTTCTTCCACCAGGCCACGGCCCGCTTGCAAGGTGTCTCGGAGATGGGCCTCTACATCCGCCTCATCCACAGGAAAAGCCACCCCACCCTGTGCCCAAGGGGTAGAGCCAGAGGGAAGGGGATCCTTGCTTACCACCAAGGTTGTCGCCCCCTGGGTTTCGGCCCACAGGGCTGCGTACACCCCCGCCACCCCCGCTCCCAGGATCAGCAGATCAGTTTGCCATCGCACTAGCGGTGCGATTTCCCTGCCGTAGGCATAGCACTCTTGCAGCAGCGCCACGTAGTCCTTGCGCTCCAATTTAAGCCCCGGCAGGCACTGCCAGCATGGCCAGAATCGACCGGCGAGCCTTCTCAGCCACGTCCTGGGGTACCTGAATCGCGTGGCGCATCTCCTGCAGGGAGCGATAAATCTTTTCCAAGGTAATCTTTTTCATGTACTCGCAAACGGCCTCTGCCTTGACAGGGATGAAGGTCTTGTCTGGAGCTTCTTTCTTGAGCCGGTGGAGAATGCCCACCTCAGTAGCGACCACGAACTCGCGGCTTTCCGAGGTTTTGGCGTAGCGCACCATGCCCTCGGTAGAGAGCAGCTTGGCATCCGGTTTGAGAAAGAGACAGCTAGAGCCGCAACTGCACTCGGGGTGAATGAGGAACTCCGCTCCAGGGTGCTCTTCCACCATCGCCTTGAGGTGCTCTTCCCGGATGCCGACATGCACGTGGCACTCTCCCGGAAAGAGATCCAGCTCCCTCCCGGTTACCTGAGCAACGTGGGCTCCCAGAAACATATCCGGCACAAAGAAGATGGGGCGATCCCGGGGCAGGCTGGCCACCACTTGAACTGCGTTGGCGCTGGTTACGCAGACATCCGCCAGGGCCTTGATCTCTGCAGCGGTATTGACGTAGGCCACCACCAAGCCCTCAGGGCAGGCTTCCTTCCACCGCAGCACATCTTCTGGGCGAATGCTGTCGGCTAGGGAACAGCCCGCCTCCAGATCCGGCAGCAGCACCGTCTTTTCGGGGTTGAGGATGGCAGCCGTCTCTGCCATAAAATGCACGCCCGCAAAGACGATCACCTGGGCGCTCGTCTTTTGAGCCTCTCGAGCCAGCCCCAAGGAGTCTCCCACAAAGTCTGCTACCTCTTGAACTTCGGGGAGCTGATAGGAATGGGCAAGGATGACCGCCTGCCTTTCCTGTTTGAGCCGAACAATCTCCTGGACGGTCACGTCAGCGTTGCGTAGCAATAGAGTTTCTCCTTATCATTCTCGACTTCTTGTCGCGACAGCGTTGCGTAGCAATAACGGCTTTGTTCCTCTGTAAGCTGGACGCGATCTGAGGACTTTGTCCCGCTAATGGGCTCGCAGGAGCAGCGCGCAGCGATAGCAGAAAGCGTATCTCCTGCAGTTGGCTGACTCTGCTTTAGCCAAGACGCTCGGAGAAGCCTTTCGCGGCGCTCGGTTGAGCTGGAGCTGGGCCTAGGTTGTTTTCCCAAAGTAGCATCGGTTGCGACGGCGTTGCGCAGCAGTAAAACAGCATCTAGCGAGGACTTGGCTCAGGTTGACATTCCCCCCTGCATAAAGGCAGGGGATTCTTTCAAGCACTCCGCGCCGTCATAGGCGTTCGCGAAAGCGTCGTGTAGCAATGAAGCAGAGGCCGTCCCAGGGGGCGGGGCTTGTTCGCTTTAGCAGCGCGGAGCGCTAAACCCGGTTTTCTTGGTCAGGCAGTGTAGTAGGCCGTGCCTTTGTTGACGAAGTCCAGCGTATAGGCAGCCCGGTAGTTGATGGTTGGCTCAAATACGCCGGCCACCGTCATGCTGTCGAAGAAGTCTTGCCAGCGTTTGTCGGTCATGGCGCCAATGCCTTTTTCCAACGCATCGCCGGACAAGATGATGCCGTACTCCTGCAATTTCTCGAAGCTGTAGGCCAACTGGGCATCGGTCATCTCCGGGTTGTCCTGCTTGATCAAGCGATAGGCCGGACGGGGATCCTCCAAGAAGCTGTACCAGCCTTTGATAGAGGCATCCACGAATCGCTCCACCAAGTCGGGCTTGGTTTCCACCAGTTGGCGACGGGTTTCGATGGTGGTGGCATAGGGTTTGTAGCCCAAATCCGCCAGGAGGAAGACCACCGGCTCAAATCCCCCTTCCCGTTGGATGGCAAAAGGCTCGGATGTCAGATAGCCTTGCTGAGCTGAGCTGGGATCCGCCAAAAAGGGGCCGGGGTTGAAGTTATAGGGGCGAACTTGGTCGTCGGTGAAGCCAAAGCGGGCCTTCAGGTAGGGCCAGTAGGTGGCAAGGCCACCTTTCGAGACAAAGATAGGCCGGCCCTTGAGCTCTTCAAAGCGCTGGGTGCCAGGGTGGGCCATGATGATCTGCGGGTCTTTTTGAAAAATGGCCGCCACGCACACCAAGGGGATCCCTTCTCGCACGGCATTGATCACCCCTGTGCTTCCTCCCATGGCAAATTCGGCAGCTCCACCGGCCAAAACTTGGGTGATGTTGATGCCAGGGCCACCCATCTTGATGGTCACATCCAGGCCATGCTCGCGGTAGATGCCGGTCGCCACCGCCTGATAAAAGCCGCCGTGTTCCGCCTGGGCATACCAGTTGGTAGCGTAGGAAACGCGATCCAGACCGGATCCCTGAGCCACTATCAGGGTGGGAGAGGGTTTGCGCTGAGCTTGGGCACCCCCTGCAGCCAACAGACCGCCCCCAAGGGCTGCGGCCCCCACCTTGAGAAGTTGACGGCGGCTCAGAGCGTTGGTGTTCGAGTCAGAGGGTCGAGGCGAAGCCATATCCATTCTTCCTAACCTAATCCTTGCAGGGTGTGAAGCGGCCAAAGGCGCAGGTAATTTGTAACACTCCATTAAACCAAAAAACCTTGGACAGAGCGGTATCTCCGGCTACCGGTACTTGCAGACGAGATCCGCCGGCATTGGGTTCCATCGGCTAGAGACCAAGTTGCCCAGCAGCCAGCACCTCAGCTCAAGAATGGCAAGGGGAACAAAGCCCGAAACCAACCTTGCCCCGATCTATCCCAAACCTGTAGCCACCGAACCTGACCGGCGCTCGAAGTATGGTCATTTT
>NZ_JANSHN010000041.1:0-4594 GCF_047461655.1 Synechococcus sp. W55.1 | reverse complement strand
AAAAACCAACTTCATCCTCTTTCCTCTATAAATTATTCTCTCTATCCTAACATAAGATCAACACGACCTAGGACACTTCACCCGCACTTAGGGTGCTGAATGCACTGAACCAGAAGGCTTGTCTCAGTAGCCTAATCTGAACAGCTACAACCTGCAGACCTCGTTCTGTCCCAACCCTGCTTGATCAAAGAGTTCCACCTGTTGGGCATTTGCCGGAGCTATTGATCCGGTCGGGATGGAGTTGCGGTCAAGTCAATTGGAGAGCTTGCTTTCTGCTGAGGCAACCCGCTATGCTACCGCCCAGATTGAGGCATTCTCCCGTGGCAAGTCAGCAGCTTCGTGTTTATGTCCCCCCTCACCCGCTCATCAAGCATTGGCTAACTGTGGCTCGGGATGCGGAGACTCCCATGCCCCTGTTTCGCACGGCCATGTCGGAGCTGGGCCGTTGGCTGACCTATGAGGCGATGCGGGAGTGGATCCCCACCCAGACCGTTCAGGTGCAAACCCCTTTGGAACCCGTTGCCGCGGAGGTCATTGCGCCGGATACCCTGCTGGGCATTGTGCCTGTATTGCGAGCCGGTTTGGCGATGTTAGAGGGTTGTCAAGCCCTTTTGCCCCAGGCGCGGATCTTTCACATCGGTATGGTGCGGGATGAGGAAACGCTGCAGGCCAGTTGCTACCTCAATCGCCTTCCAGAGCGGATCCCTGAGCAGATGCGCATTCTCATTCCCGAGCCGATGTTGGCCACCGGGGGCACGCTGCTGTGGGTTTTGGATGAGCTGAAAAAGCGGGGGGCGGATCCCAGCTTGGTCCGGATTGTCTGCGCATTGGCAGCGCCCCCAGGGTTACAGCGGTTGGGATCCCACTACCCGATGGTGCAAATTTTCTGCGCCATGATCGACGAGCGGCTGAACGATCGAGGGTTCATTTTGCCCGGGCTGGGGGATGCAGGGGATCGTGCCTTTGGCACAGAAAACTAGCCACTGACCCACTCAATCTGTCTGTCTTCTCTGCTGCTGGTTTTTGAGCCAAGATCTTCGGCGACACACGCATTCTGTAGTGCTCAATCGAGCTTTTACCACTTCTGGCGCACGGATTGCCCATTCACCCAGATGCTTTGAGGGAGAGCATTTGAGGCTAACCCCCCTCAGATTGGTCAAGCTATTGGATCATGGGTAATGTTGGCCGCTTCAGGGATCCCGGTCGCGCTACTTGCAATTCTGACGGGGCCAGCACCTTTTCCCTTCCTGCGCCTATGCGACTTGTCCTTACCAGTTTGGATGGCAGCTTGCTGGATCTGGAGTCCAACAGCTATGGTGCTGCCCGACAAGCCTTGGCTGCCCTAGAGCGCCGCTCCATTCCCTTGGTGCTCTACAGCCTGCGCACCCGTGCTCAACTGGAGCAGGTGCGGCGGCAGTTACGCCTGGAGCATCCGTTCATCTGCGAGGATGGATCCGCCGTTTACGTGCCTGAGCATTACTTCCCGGCGGGCATTCTGGATGAGCAGTGGCAACACCGACCGCCCTACTACGTGTATGCCTTGGGTCTGCCCTATTCTCGCCTGCGCAGCATCTTGCAACAGGTGCGCCAAGATTTCCACTTGGACTTGATCGGGTTTGGGGATTGGACTGCCTCTGAACTGGCCGCTGCCACCGGGATCCCTTTGGAAGAGGCGGAGCGGGCGCAGCAGCGAGAGTACAGCGAGATTTTCAGCTATTCCGGGGATCCCGAAACCCTACGGGAAGCTTTTGCCCAACAAGAGGCCAACCTCACCCAACATCTGCTGCGGGTGCGTCAGCTCCACTTCTCCAGCCTGCCGCAATGGTATCTGACCGGATGGATACGGCCAACGATGGCCGCAGAACCCAATTTCTCGCCGGGGGAGCAGGCGGTGCGGCGGCTGCTGGATTGCTATCAACGGCATTTGGGCCCTATCAAGGCTTTGGGCATTGGTTGTTCCCCGCCCGATGTGGCCTTTTTGCGGTGGACGGAGCAAAAAGTGGTGCTTCCCAGCCCAATTGCGGATAGCCTCTGGAGTGAGGCCCTGCCCCAATGGCAATTGGCTCAGCTCCCCGGCCCAGAGGGGTGGAATGAAGTGGTGTTGATGTGGTTGGAGGAAACAGATCATGGTGATGAATAAGCAGCAGAGCGGTTGTCAGGCTGTCCCCCTGGGCTTGAGAACGGCGGGATGCTTGCTGAGTTTGGCGATGGCCATGCCCGCCTACGCACAACCGCCCATGACCCTACTGACAGGAGAACCGACGGTCGCCCAACTGAAGGAAGACGGAGCCCGCTACCTGCAGATGGGCTTTCATACCTTGGCCATCAACGCCTACCGGAGCGCGATTGAACTGGAAGAAAAAACCTTGGTGCTGCCCAGCGAACGGGATCCCGATGTGCCTTTTAACCTCGGCTTGATCTACGCCCGTCAGGGCAAGCTGGCGGAGGCGCGCGCTGCCTTTCAACGCTCGGTAGAGGTGGATCCCAGTAGCTTTAAGGCCCGCTATCAACTGGCTTTGGTGGATCTCAAGCTGGGGAACCTGGCCGCAGCCAAAGAGCAGCTCACCCTTTTGGCCCATGCCGCCAGCAACCATCCGGAAACCCACAGCCATATTCAATCTTTACTGGCCACTCTGGAGTCTGTGCCCCTGCCCGGCCAACAAGGGAAAAACCCGGCTCGTCCTCCAGCCGTCGAGTCAGAAGCCGCCAAGCTCTTGCTCGAACCTCAGAAAACAGAAACAGCCGCCCTGCCAACTGCGACTGAAAAGAAAGGGCCAGAGGAAGAGAAACCCCTCTCGCTTCTGCAGCGGCTCCGCCAACAGGAGCGGGACTAGTTCTCTCTCGGCCCAGACTGACAACCCATGAAGGCATGTAGCTGGATGCCAGGGATCCCACTGGTCACCGGGCCTTGGGCTAGGCTCACCCCTTTTTGGGATCCGACTGAGAATCTTCGGGCTGGGGCCCTTTGGTGGTGAACACCGTGGTGAACATCATCAGCATGCCTCCCCCCAAAATCAGCAGGGCCAATCCTCCGAACATCCAATTCATCCAGGCTTGGATTTCCATGGGGGGCTCTCCAGAATGCATAGGCAACCCTGATCCTACATCTGGAAAAACGGTGCCCAGCAGCTATTGATTGGCTCGGTGAAGCAACCCCAGTCCTACGACGGCACAGATGAAGTTGGGCAACCAAGCCGCCGTTGCCGGCCCCAGCGTCCCAATTTGTCCCAGCGCCTGGGTGATGAACAGCAGCACATAGAAGGCAAAGATAATCAGCACACTGATGCCCAACCCCAAAGAGGAACCGGTGCGTTGCGGGCGCAATCCCAAAGGCACCCCAATCAGGGTGAACGCCAGACACGCAAAGGGAATGGCATACTTCTGGTTGAGGCTGACCTGTAGACGACGCACCCGTTGCAGATCGCCAGAGCTGGCAATCACTTCGATATAATGGTTCAGCTCTCGAATGTTCATTTCCTCAGGGCTGCGGATCTCTTGAGCCAGCTCCAGTGGTGCGCGAGGCAGGCGCAACTCCTGCCGGCTGAAGGTGGCAATGTTGCTGTAGGTGCCATCAGGAGAAACGATGTAGTTGGTGCCATCCTCAAACACCCAAAGATTCTCTTGGGGATCCCAGCGTCCCCGTTGGGCCAGCAGGATTTGGTTGAGCGCTTCGTTGGAAAAATCTAGGACGATAATGCCGCGCATTTGCTTCCCATCGAAGCTGCGGGCGTAGAACTGACGGGTTAGCCCTTGTCGCCGGGAAAAGGTGCCGTCCGGCTCAGGCATGAGGATCTCGCCAAATTCTTGGTAGAGGATATTCTCCCGCCGGAAGTCGGGATCCCGATTTAAAGCTCGATTCAAAGTCGTGGCCGCTTGGCGATTGCTCACCGGCACCACCAGCTCATTGAACAGAAACGTTAACGTCGTCACCAGCAAGCTGAGGACGAGGGCAGGCACCATGAGGCGGTAAAGGCTCACCCCGCATCCGCGCAAGGCCGTGATCTCGTTGTCGGCAGACAAGCGCCCATAGGCCAGCAACGTCGCCAGCAACATGGACATCGGGAACGTCAAAACGATGATCCCCGGCGCCCGCAGCACGAACACCTGCAAGGCTGCTGAAATCGATAACCCTGCCTCCACCACCAGGCGCACCAGCTCGAACAGGGATCCCACCGCCATCACCAAGGTTGTGAAAGCCCCCACCCCAAAGAGAAACGGCAGCAGCATTTCCGAGAGGACATAGCGATCCATCAGGCCCACCGCACAAGCGAGGGAGAACGTGCTGGAGGAACGGCCAACCGGATGGGTGGGGGGAGAATGAAGTTTCACGAAGCCAGAGGAAATAGTGGGCAGAACAGCAAGATCCTTATCCAGCCAGAGAAGCCGGAAACTGATGAACTACCCCACCGCATGGGCGGATGGGGTTTCTGATGCCCCATTCGCTTGACGGCAGGATTTTAGTCTCTTCCTCTGCCCCAGTTGCTTCATAGCCCCGCAGGACTTTGAAGTAGAGCTGGAGCATCCAAGACTCACGAGGCTGGTTCCCAACCCCGGTTGCCGATTAGTGGCAACGGTGTACATCACCATCACCGAG
>NZ_JANSHN010000040.1:0-5033 GCF_047461655.1 Synechococcus sp. W55.1 | reverse complement strand
CCTTGAGGTTGCTGGGGAGCTGCCTCTGAGAAGCGGAAGCAGGGGGCCAATGAGGGCAAGATGAGAGGCTAGGGAGCAACGACATAGCGATCCTGGGAGAGGCGCTCGTTGCCCCGATACACGCTCACCTGCAAATGCTGGGGATCCAGCCGGTGCCGCTCTACACGGATGGGCGGGATCCTCAGGGCGTGGCGGGATCCCCGTCCCAGCACGGACACGATCAGATTTTGGCCGCGGATCTGAACTCGCAAGCGCACCGGCCAAGGGAAAGGGTTGCGCAGCTTGAGGTCGGCCAAGCCGTACCAAACGGTGGCATCCAGGCCAGGGGGCACCGATTCCACCTGCCGGTAATGGGGGTGCCTCTCCACCACCTCCAGCCCTGCCAACAGAGCGGCATTGTAAAGGCTAGAGGACACCTGACAGATTCCTCCCCCAACCGAATCCAGGGTTTCGGCCACCATAAACACCGGCGCGGGCACATAGCCTCGTTCCAGGCTGCGGGGCCCCACCACTTGGTTGAAGGAAAAAATCGCTCCTGCCTGTTCCCGTGAGCGTGCTGCAGGCATGATGTAAACCCCATCCAGGCTTTGGGCGGCTTGGCGAATGTTGTGGAGCTGAGAAGGGGTACGCTCCCGCAAAGAAGTCACGTAGTGGCTTAGGGTTGTTGGCGTGGGATCCGTCCACCACAAGGCCAGAAGGGCCAGTAGCACCCCCACCAGCACAGCCAACCTCCGCAGGTCAACCCTTCCTCTCACCTCACACCTTGCCCGTCAGAAGGGGTTTCAAGGACTCCGTCCGAGTAGCGCGAGCGGGCAGTTGACGGGAGCCGGTCGCAATCACCAGCTCTTGGGCACGGGCACCTGTCGGCAGCGTGCGGGATGGGCGTAGGGCCACCAGAGCAGAGCCTTGAGCATCCACCTGAAAGTCACCACAGTGGAGGAACTCGCCATTGTCCAGCTTGAGCCAGAGGGAGTAGCGCTCCCCCGCCACCGGTTGGGGCAGATCCCGTGCGGCCAAGATAACCTCCTGCCAGTCTCCTGGGCGAAACAGCACGTTGGCCGTCCCCACCTCCCCCTGCAAATGCACCAGACGGGATCCCGGCTGTTGCAGGAGATGAGACAATGCTCGCACCGGCTCTAACTGGGCCAGTTGCAGAGCTTGCCGCAGTCGCCAGTTGTCTAAGCTGAGCAGAACCAAAATTGCCGCCACCAAGCCTCCCAACCAGCGCCACCCCACCCCAAAAGCAGGCAGTGGAGAGTGAAGGGGGACTGCCATCTCCTGCTCGCGTAAGCCGATAGCCCCCACCTCTGCCATCACCTTATCGCGCAAGCTGGCAGGCGGGAGTACTCCTGGCAATCCGTAGGGCAACAATTCCAAGGTTTCTTGCAAGGCTTGCAGTTCGGCCACCAGCCGAGGGTCTTGAGTTAGGCGTGCCTCTAGAGCACTCGCCTGCTCGGGAGACAAGTCCCCCAGCAGATAGCCGGCCAGTTCTTCCCGTTCCTCTGTTAAAGGGGGCGAGGTGGATAAGGACTCCGTCCCGCCGACGCGATCAGACATGGCCATCCCGACACCAGAACTCAACTCCAAACCTCAGAAACCCAGAAGGGCGCGCAGGGATCCCCGCAATTTGCAGAGAGCTTGGCGAGAGCGGGTCTTAACCGTCCCCAACGGGATCCCCAATTGGCGAGCAATGTCCGCCTGGCTCAACCCTTGGTAATAGAGCAACTCCAGGATCTGCCGCTGGCTTTCGGGCAGTTGGCCGAGGGCCGCTTGCACTGCTTGCCGCCGCTCCTCGATGGAAACCTGCTCAAAAGGGAGCGGGATCTTGCTATGGGACTCCGTTCCGTCAACACGAACGGCGCTGAGAAGGGTTTGCCAGCGTTTCAACAGAAGTTGGTGGCTGCCCTGAGAACGCAGACGGTCAATGGCCCGCGAGCGGGTCAGGATGCACAAAAAACTGCTCAGGGATCCCCGCCGCTCGCGCCAGCGGGACGGAGTCCTTGGATCACAGCCAACCTTGCGCCACAGCTCGACAAACACCTCCTGAGTCAGGTCTTCTGCCTCGGCCACGTGGCCCAGGATCTTGAAGGCCAGCCCATAGACCAAGCCGGCATAGCGATCGTAGAGCGCAGCCAGAGCAGCAGGTTGCCCCGCCTTGAGCGCTTCCATCAGCTCCCAATCGGCGCGGGATGACCAATCTCTCACCCGCTCACGCCAGCGGGACGGAGTCCCTGGTTGCTCACCCATGCTACACCCAGTTTCGCCCCACACAACTAGAGGATAAACCTGCCCGATCGCGCCAGCGGGACGGAGTCCTTAAGTCTACCCCCTCAGCCACGACGGGCCGCCCATTCTAGGCTGAGCAAGGCTGTGTTCACCAGCAAGGCCAGGGATCCCACCGCCAGGGATCCGGCCCAGATCTTGTCGTAGCGACCGGCCTGGGCAATGCCATCGAACAGCAGGGTGCCCAGTCCTCCCGCCCCAAACTTGGCCCCCACGGTGGCAATGGCAATGGCCACAATCGCCGCCAAGCGCAGCCCTGCCAAAACAATGGGCAGCATGAGCGGCACCTGCACCTGCCACCACCGTTGCCAGAAGTTCATCCCCATGCCCTTGGCCGCTTCCAGAATGGCAGGCTCGACCGAGCGCAGGCCCACGCAAAAGTGGCGCACCAAGATCACCTGCGTGTAGATCACCATCGCCACCACCACCGAGCGGGCATTCAGGCCAAACCAGGGCACCAACAAAATGATCAAAGCCAGGCTGGGCACCGTGTACAGGATGCTGAGGATCCCCATGACCGGCAGGGCCAACCAGCGCACGTGGTGAACCAGCAGAGCCAGCGGCACCGCCAGCACCACCGCCATGCCCAAGGTCATCCCCACCATCGCCAGATGCTCTTGGGTGAGCTGCCACATCAGGCCGGGGTGGTTGAGGAGATAGCTCACGCGGATCCCCCCTCCAGCATGGCCAAGCTGCGAATGTGATCCAAGGTCAAAACGCCGATGGCCCGCCCGTCCTCCCACACCGTCAGGGCTGCCGCCCCTGTGCGCAACAGCAGGGACAAGGCTTGCCGCAAAGTGGCCTGGGGCCTCACCATCGCTCCCTCTTGGATTTTGTGGTTGTGCGGGATCCGGGCCATCGCCGTTTCTACCCGCAGCACACTCAGTTGCCGCACCATGTCATCTGCCCCCAGCAGTTCCTTAACAAAGGGAGTAGCCGGTTGGGTGAGCAGCCGAAAGGGAGTATCGAACTGCACCACCCGCCCCTTCTGCATCACCAAAATGCGATCCGCCAGGCGCAGCGCCTCCTCCACATCGTGGGAGACGAACAGGATGGTTTTTTTCAATTGCCGTTGCAGGCGCAGGATCTCATCTTGCAGCTTGCTGCGGGTAATGGCATCGATGGCCCCAAAAGGCTCGTCCATCAGCAGCAGCCCTGGATCCCCGGCCAGGGCCCGAGCCAGACCGACCCGCTGTTGTTGTCCGCCCGACAGTTGAGCAGGGTAGCGGTTTCTGTACTCATGGGGGGGCAAATTAACCAAGCTGAGCAGCTCGTCCACCCGCTCGCGGATGCGCTCCTTCGCCCATCCCAAAAGTCGCGGCACCACCGCCACATTCTGGGCCACCGTCATGTGGGGAAACAGCCCCGATTGCTGGATAACATAGCCGATCCGCTGCCGCAGAGCCGTGACGGGAAACTGGCGGATATCCCGCCCGTCCAAGCGAATCTGCCCCTGGGTGGGATCCAGTAGGCGATTCACCATTTTCAGAAGGGTGGTTTTGCCGCAGCCAGAAGGCCCCAAAATGACCACCAACTGGCCCGACTCCACGGAAAAACTGCACTCGTCCACAGCCGGCTGGGAACTGTGGGGAAAGCGCAGCGACACCCGCTCGAACTCAACGGTGCTCACCTCAGGGCCTCGTGCAAGGGCAAGATTATTTCTTCAGGATGCCGGCTTCCACCAAGAAGGCTCTGGCCACCTCCGCCGGCTCCTTGCGGTTGCCGCTCACCTCGTAGTTCAACCGCTGCATCACCTCATCCGTCAGCAGAGGGGAGAGGGCATTCAAAGCAGCGGCAATGCCGGGGTTGGCCTCCAGGGTATCCTTGCGCACCACCGGCGCCACCTGGTAGGGGGGGAAAAGCTGCTTGTCATCCTCCAGCAGCACCAGGTCAAAGGCGGCAATTTCCCCATCGGTGCCAAAGGCCACCGCCACATCCGCTTCCCCATTGACCAAGCCCTGGTAGCGCAGGCCGGGATCCACCGCTTTGTAGGCTTTGAGCCGAAAATTGCCGTAAGCTGCTTGGATCCCGGGTAGTCCATCTTCGCGGGCTTGAAACTCCGGCGGCCCGATCATCACCAGCTCGCCCGCTTTGGCCACCATGTCCGAGATGGTGGCGATGCCCAGCTCAGCCGCTCTAGTTCGGGTCATGGCCAGGGCCTGAGTGTTGTTCATGGGGGCGGGATCCAGCCAAATCAATCGGAACCGGCTCTCGTACTCGCGGGCCACCGTCGCGTACACCTCTGCCGGGTCGCCGCTGGTGGGCAGTTTAAGCACCGTCAGCAGGCCGGTGCCGGTGTACTCTGGGTAGAGATCGATCTCGCCGCTCAGCAGGCCCGCATGAGCTACCGGCGTGCCCCCCAGGTTGAGCTTGCGCTCCACCGTGAACCCTGCCGCCTCCAGGGCCAAGGCATACATTTCCCCCAGAATAAACTGCTCGGTAAAGTCCTTGGAGCCGACGATGATGGGCCTGGCGAGGCCCCTCTGGGGAGCGAGAACAAGAACCGCCAGCCCCGACAGGGCTAGCAGGGCCAAGCGACGAGTGGTTTTCAGCATAGACAAGGTGAGAAGGGATCCCAAACTCAAGATCAAGGGGCCCTGCCAAGAGAGTTCCGGCCTGGGCCAGGAAGTTTTGGCTGTCAAACCACCATTAAACCATTATTTTCCCTGAGCCTTGACATACTCCCCTGCCTAAAGGCAGGGGATTCTGGTTCCTGGTTCTGCGACAGCACTTACCGTGTCAGGTTGCCC
>NZ_JANSHN010000039.1:0-8785 GCF_047461655.1 Synechococcus sp. W55.1 | reverse complement strand
TTCTTTCCCAATGTTAACTCTCTCTTCTGTCTGTAAAAAAGCCAATATCTTCTGCCATTTGTTTTCATCTAAAAAAAAACAACTTCATCCTCTTTCCTCTATAAATTATTCTCTCTATCCTAACATAAGATCAACACGACCTAGGCTAAAACGGCTATAACTGCTGCTATAGCAATCAAGAGTTAATCAGTGAAAACAAAATCAACAATAGTGGGCGAGCAATGAATTAGAGCAGGAGTGTGAGGGACTCCAAGGTGTTCAATTCCAGAAAGCTGATGATCGGACTCGAACCGACGACCTGCTCATTACGAGTGAGCTGCTCTACCAACTGAGCTACATCAGCAACGGTTGATTCGATAGGGGAACCCGCCGCTCCGGAGCAAGCAATCCCAATCTTGATCCTGGGCAGGTTTACTGATCCTAACTCATCCTTGCCTCACTCGGGATCCCCAACGCCATAGCCCCAAAGACAGCCCCAACGTTAGCCACGCCAGCCAATCCCCTGCGCGATTGTAGAAAGTTGTCTCAGAGCGCCGCCTCACCTCTCCCGTGATCACCCCCCGCTGAAAGATGGGGCCGACCTGCTGGAGCCGACCTGAGGGATCCACCACCAAATTGCCGCCGGTGTTGTTGACAAACACCACGCTACGCCGATTTTCCACAGCCCGAAAAACCGAGAGTTTGCCATGCAGCATCGGCCAGTGGCTATTGCCAAACCAGCTATCATCCGAAATTACGATCAAAGACTCGGCACCGCGACGAGTCAAAGTTCGGCTGGGCGCAGGCAACACGCTCTCCAAGCAGATCATCACCCCCAAAGGCCCGAAAAGCTCCCCCCCGGCCAAAGGTCGGTAGCCATCCGGCGAGGGCACATAGCGCCCCGACTCGAAATAGGGAAAGATCCACTGCTTGCCAAACCCATCCAGCAAGTTGCCCTGGGCGTCAAACAACAGGGCCGTATTAAAAAATCGCTGCTGCTCTTCCGGCAAATGGGCTGTGCGGGGATCCGGCTCTGTTGCCCCCGTAATCAAAGCGCCTTCCGGTGGCAGAATCGCTTGCATCGGCTCGATCACGTAAGGCTCTAGGCCGGTATTCAGCAGCCGTGCCCGCAGCGCCCCCTCCGGCCAAATCACCAACTGCGCCCCGGCAGCCACCCCCTGGGCAGAAAGCTGATGCAGCTCCCG
Source organism: Synechococcus sp. W55.1 (assembly GCF_047461655.1). Lineage (NCBI taxonomy): Bacteria > Bacillati > Cyanobacteriota > Cyanophyceae > Synechococcales > Synechococcaceae > Synechococcus > Synechococcus sp. W55.1. The sequence goes on along the minus strand of NZ_JANSHN010000039.1, from coordinate 7,601 downwards.
GTAGCGCTCCATGCGGTAGTCCCAACTGCGATCGGCTTCCAGCCAAGCCACCTGCTGCACTGCCCCCACCCGAAAGCCGGGATCCCTGTTTTCAACGGCCAAGGCATCGAAGTAAGCCAGGCGCACGCTTCCATAAGCCAAGACCAGCCCTGTCAGCCCCAGGCCCCAGGCAAGCGTACTCCAGAAATCTCTGTTCTTGAGCATCTCACCCAAAGCGTTTCTCAGGGATCCCCTAGCCGTCTGCCACCGGCTGGAAATCTGCCTGGCCATCTGCCAAAGAACCCCATTGACGAACACGGCAAAAAAGGTAACCCCCCAGATCCCGGTGACATCGGCCACCTGGATCCCGAGAGGCCAGTCGAACAGCAAGGATCCCCAGTGGAAAGGGATGGGCCACCAGAGCAAGCCCAACAGCCCATCCAAGCCCGTCCAGACCGTGGCCAAACCCAGCGGACGTGCCCAAACCGGCAGGGGACGACTCAGTTGCAAACTCAGGAGCGTAGCGGTGGTGAAAAAGAGGGGGATCAGGGGAGCCACCACCACGCCCCCTAGGATCTCCCAGGCGCTCAACACCTCAACCGAGAAGGGATCCACCCAGAAGGCGTACAGGCACACCCAAAACCAGAGGCCATAGGCCAAACGCCACCGCGCCCACCCTTGCCGTTGTTCGCACAGGTCAAACAGCGGGGCTAGGCCCAGCAGCGCCCCCGGAAACCAGTGCCACCAGCGGTTGGGGGACCCCAGACAGAGCAGCAGGATGGCTAGACCCATCAGCCAGCGGGATCCCTCGCCTGGGTTTCTCTTTTGGGGCAGATCCTGCCGTTGAGTTGAAGATTTCAGTTCCAGCTTCATCACCTCAATAAAATTCAGCCTCTTCGGGAAACCCCACGGGGATTGAACACGCCCCTGCCGACGGATCCTCTCCAGAGTAGCGCCCTTGCAGCAGCCGCAACTATCTCCTGGAGCACAGGGCTCCTACTGCCCGAATCTGAAGCTGTGTTAACATTTTGCATAACTTCAGGGGGCTGGTGCCTCCCGGCTTGGGTTAGGGATCCCGTCAGCGGTGCGTAGCACTATGGGCAAAGTTTTGGTTTTGAATGCCTCCTACGAGCCGCTCAACATCACCAGTTGGCGCAGGGCGGTCGTTCTTTTGCTCAAGGGCAAGGCCGAGCAAATTGAGCACAATGGCCGAGTGGTGTACGGCAACATTCCTTTGCCCACCGTCATTCGCCTGCGCCACTATGTCCACGTTCCCCATAAGGAGATCCCGCTCACGCGCCGCAACGTCCTCTACCGGGATGGGCACCGTTGTCAGTACTGCGGCTGCTTCGGCGAAGATCTCACCCTGGATCACGTGATCCCTCGCTCCCGTGGCGGCGGAGATACTTGGGAAAATGTGGTCAGTGCCTGTGTGCGCTGCAACGTGAAAAAAGGGAACCGCACCCCCCGCGAAGCCGGTATGCCCCTGTTGCGCCAACCCCGCCGTCCCCACAGCACCCTCTACTTTGAAATCTCCAAAGCCGTCGGCAGTGGTTCCCACCGAGAATGGTCTAAGTACACCATCGGCCTAGAAGGGGATCCCCAGGGGGAATCGTTGGACAACCCAAGCTAGACGGGCCGCCTAGGGATGGACTTCCGATACAGGGGCAGCTTTGGAAATGGGGGGAGAAGTGGTGGCTGGGATCCCGGTCTCGATCCACCGGTGAATCAGGGCATTGACCTCTTCGGGGCGCTCATCGTGGGGGCAGTGGCCAGCCTCCAGGAAGTATTCCACTGCTTGAGGGTAGTGGGCCCGGTAGAGCTTAGAGCGTTCCCGCGCCCGCATCCAGGGATCCCGCTCTCCCCAGATCAACAACAGCGGGCGCACCAGGCTGCGCAGCAGCTCATCTACATAGCGTCCCTTCTGGCCGCCTCGCATCAAGGCCACAAACACATCGGCAGCACCCGGATCCTGGGTGGGGCGATGAATGTCCTCGACCAGTTGATCGGTCACGGCTGCTGGGTCGTAGTAAACCTGCTTCAGCTTGGCTCGAATCACGTGCGGCTGCCGCAAATACTGAAACAGCAGGTAAGACACCAGGCGCTGGCGCAGGCTCCAGCCCACCAGCCCGCCTATCCATTGCCGCCATCCGGTCGGGGATCCCTTGAGGGTGGAAAACCCACCTGCCCCATTCAAAAGCACCACGCCCCGCACCCACTCCGGCCACTCCGCCGCAAAACTGAGCACCACATAGCCGCCCAGGGAGTTGCCGATCCCCACCACAGGCCGACGGATTACCTGTTGGCAAAAGTCCCGCAGCTGATCCCGCCAGATTTCGGCGCGGTAGTCCCAGTTGGGCTTGGCGGAGCGACCGAAACCCAGCAAATCGATGGCGTACACCTGGTAGTGTTGAGCCAATTCGGGAATGTTCTTGCGCCAGTGGTCGGTGGAGGCTCCAAAGCCGTGCACCAGAAGCAGAGGCTGCCCCTGCTCACCCTGTCTGACGTAATGAACCGACTGCCCTCGCCAGATCCACCGCGCCGAAATGGGAGTGGCCGATGCCGATGTCGAAGCCATAGGAGTTGCTTGTAAGCCTTTCTTAATTCTAGGTTCTTTGCAGCTACTCCGGGGGGAAGCCCACCCTCTACGGGCAACGTAAGAGCAGTGGGCCTGTTAGACATAACCTCTGCTTTTTAGGCTTTGTATCACCAGGTCAATACATTCGGAGATGCTTTGCTCGGCAGTTTTGCACACCACCTCCGGCTGTTCCGGCGGCTCGTAGGGATCGTCGATGCCGGTAAAGTTCTGGATTAAGCCTGCCCGCGCCTTTCGATAGAGGCCCTTCACATCCCGGCGTTCGCACACCTCCAGGGGGGCATCCACAAAGACTTCGATAAAGCTGCCAATATACTGCCGTACCTCCTGCCGTGCTGCCCGATAGGGGGAAATGGCCGACACCAGCACAATCACCCCGTGCCGAGTCAGCATCTCCGCCACAAAGCCGATGCGGCGAATGTTCTCCTCCCGATCCACTTTGCTGAAGCCCAGACCCTTGGTGAGATGTTGCCGCACCAGGTCCCCATCGAGCACTTCCACCGGCAGCCCCCAAGCGCGCAACTGCTGGGCCACGCCGCAGCTCAGGGTGGTTTTGCCCGCCCCGCTCAATCCCGTAAACCAGACCGTTACCCCCCGCCGCGACATCTGTCTGTTTGCTTCTGTCTGTTTGCTGTGGATCCCTGAATCTTTGGCCCCGCCAGAATATCATCTCCAAAGCAGGGTGGTACACTCGAAACACGGCTTGCACAGCCCCAAAGTGCTCTGTGCCGCCGACACGACAACAATCCTTCACCGGCCATGTCCCCCCTGACTTCGCCTCTTGCCAGTGCCCCCTCGGGATCCCCGACAACTGCCGAGCTGTTTGCCGAGCATGTGATGTCCACCTACGGGCGCTATCCTTTAACCCTGGTGCGCGGGCAGGGGTGTCGAGTTTGGGATGAGCAGGGGCGGGAGTACCTGGATTTTGTGGCCGGCATTGCTACCTGTACTCTGGGGCATGCCCACCCGCTGTGGATTCAGGCGCTCACCGAGCAGGCGCAACAGTTGCATCATGTTTCCAACCTTTACTACAACCAGCCGCAGGCGCAACTGGCCCAATGGCTGACCCAGCACTCCTGTGCCGACAAGGTGTTTTTCTGCAACTCAGGGGCGGAAGCCAATGAAGGAGCCATCAAGCTGGCCCGCAAGTATGCCCACGCGGTGCGCGGGATCTCAGATCCGGTGATCCTCACCGCCCATGCCAGCTTCCATGGCCGCACCCTGGCCACCGTTACCGCCACCGGCCAGCCCAAATACCAGAAAGACTTTGCCCCTCTGGTGCCCGGCTTTGATTACGTTCCCTACAACGACATCGAGGGCACAGCAGCGGTGTTGGAGCGCTGGGGCGAGCGGGTGTGTGCCGTGCTGTTGGAGCCGTTGCAGGGGGAAGGGGGGGTTGTGCCGGGGGATCCCGCCTATTTTCAATGGTTGCGCCGGATCTGCAGCGAGCGGGGCATTCTGCTGATTTTGGATGAGGTGCAGGTGGGCATGGGCCGTACTGGCATGCTGTGGGGCCACTGTAACCTGGGGGTGGAGCCGGATGTGTTCACCTTGGCCAAGGGCCTGGCCGGTGGGATCCCCATCGGGGCCTTGTTGGCGAAAGACTTTTGCGCCGTGTTTCAGCCGGGGGATCACGCCAGCACCTTTGGGGGCAACCCCTTGGCTTGTGCGGTGGGTCTGGCGGTTTGCCGCACGCTGATGTCAGAGAGTTTGGTTTGGAATGCCCAGCAGACGGGGATGTATCTGCGTCAGGGGCTGTCCCGCCTGGCGGAGCAGTTTCCACAGCTCGTTGAGCAAGTGCGGGGCTGGGGCCTGATTCAGGGTTTGGTGGTGCGCATCCCGGCGGCTGAAGCGGTCAAGGCGGCGATGGACTGCGGGCTGTTGTTGGTGCCGGCAGGATCCCAGGTGGTGCGCTTGGTGCCCCCCTTGATCGTCACCCCGGCGGAAATCGACGAGGCTCTGGTGATGTTGGAATCGGCTTTGCAGAGGTTGGCCGCCTCCCTTGGCCATTCCGGGGAAGCCTAGCCTCGCCAAACTTGTCGCAGAAAGGCCTGCAACTGCTGTCGGGCAGAGGGCTCGTGGGGAGCGGGATCCCTTGCCTGCTCCAAAAGGGGCAACACCTCCTCCGCATAGGCCGGGACAAAGCCGGCAGCAGGCCAGAGCAAATCCGAGGTGGCCCGCAGGTTCAAGACTTGGGATCCCTGCCTGAGCAAGAGAGGTCGCACCCAGAGCAATGCTGGGGATCCCGCCGCAAGATTGTGGAGAGAAGCCTGAATCAGCTCCACATAGAGGGTGGCTTGCGGCCCTGGCAGGGCGAGGATGGGACGGGGTGAGGGTGGAGTGCTGCCCACCTCCACCGGGGCAGGCAAAGGGCGGCTTCTGAAAGGGATATTCTCCACAGAGCCACATCGGGCGGGCAAACGAGGCAACAGGGTCATGCAATCGTTAACTGAAGACGATATGGACTGTACTGATCCTAATCGATGGCCTCCTTACTTTTCTTTGGCAGGCGGGTTGGCCGGGGATCCCGTCTTTGCGGACATTTCGTGAACCCGATCTTGTGGCATGGTGCTAGGTAGCTTTCTGATCAGACTTGGACGGATCCCGCCATGATGCACACTTTTGTCCCGCCCCACCGCTTTTTCCCCTACCTGACCTGGACAGAGATCCAGGCCATGCCCGATAAAGAGAACGTGGTGATCATCCAGCCGGTTGCCTCGATTGAGCAACACGGGCCCCACCTGCCCCTGGTGGTGGATGCCTGCATCGGCACGGCGGTCATCGGGCGCGCCATGGAGAAGCTGGAGCCTGAGATCCCGGCCTATGTTTTGCCCACCCAATGCTACGGCAAAGCCAACGAGCACTGGCATTTCCCCGGCACCATTACCCTCTCGGCCCAAACCCTGATGGCGGTGCTGACGGAAGTGGCAGAGAGCATCTACCGAGCTGGGTTTCGCAAGCTGGTATTCCTCAATTCCCACGGCGGCCAGCCACAGGTGCTGGAGATTGTCGCCCGCGATCTTCACCAGAAGTATGAAGATTTCATGCTGTTCCCGGTGTCCGTCTGGCGGGTTCCCCACGAAGGGCGAGAGCTGTTTACCGAGAAAGAGCGGGAATTGGGTATTCACGCCGGCGATGGGGAGACCAGTATGCTGATGCACCTTTTGCCCGATACGGTGCGAACCGACCGATTGGTCTGCGAATATCCCCACGATCTGCCGGAAAACAGCTTGCTCAGCATGGAAGGGCGGATCCCTTTCGCTTGGGCAACTCGCGACCTCACCCAGAGCGGAGTTTTGGGCGATGCCACTGCCGCCACGCCGGAGAAAGGCAAAGTTTTGGTGGAGTCCATGTCCGATGGCTGGGTGCGGCTGATCCGAGATCTGCACAGGTTCCAGCAGCCCAAGGCTTGGCGCAAAGCCCCGCTGCCGGTCTAGGGATCCAGGCAAAGGTCTGTGGTTCATTGCCCTATAGACCTACGGCCTGCTTTGTGAAAGGCTTTCGCCAAAACTGGCTGGCCATTGAAACCATTAGGATTGAAGAGAAGAGATGAACTCCCCCATCTCATTTTTGCTAAGGGGTGATAGAGCTACGCTTCGCCAGTGCGACCAATGACCCTTTCCTTAAAACCGGCCACCCAACCCATCCTTGAGCGCCACAGCGCCACCTGGCAAGACTACGTGGCCATCCGCGACCATCCCGCTGTGGATTGGCAGAAACTTTCCTTTTATCAGGGCTGGTTGTGGGTCAACATGGGCAAAGAAGGGCCAGAGCATGCCTCCGTCAGCGATTTCACCACCATCGTCTTTGGTTTTTGGGCCTTTCTCCACCCCGATGTCCCCTTGCAGTCTTGTGGTCGCTGTCTGATCGAACGCCCCGAGACCCATGCCTGCGCCCCCGATCTGGTGCTCTACAAAGGCGATAACATCCCCAAGTACCAGCCCGGTGAACCGCGGCGGATTGATCTGCGCTACCAACGGGCGCCTGACTTGGTGGGCGAAATTGCCGATACTACCCTCAGCATTGATCTGGATGAGCAAAAGCAACTTTACGCCAGCTTGGGTATTCCCGAGTATTGGGTGATAGATGTCAAAGGGCGCCGCGTCTTTGCCTTTGGGCTAGCTGAGGGGGGCCAGTATCGGGCCATTGCCCAGTCACAGGTGCTCTCAGGTCTGAAGATAGACCTTCTCGAGCAAGCCCTGGAGCGGCTGGCCGAGGAGACCAACACCGCTGCTGCCAACTGGCTCCTCCAACAGTTGCAAAGCCGGGCTTAAGAACCAAGATTGATATGACTGTCATCTCCCTAAAAACCTCAACCCCCCCTATCCTCGAGCGCCACAGCGCCACCTGGCAGGACTACGTGGCTATCCGCGACCATCCCGCTGTGGATTGGCAGAAACTTTCCTTTTATCAGGGCTGGTTGTGGGTCAACATGGGCAAAGAAGGGCCAGAGCATGCCTCCGTCAGCGATTTCATGACGGCAATTTTTTTCGCATGGGCCTTTCTCCACCCCGATGTCCCCTTGCAGTCTTATGGTCGCTGTCTGATCGAACGCCCCGAGACCCATGCTTGTGCCCCCGATCTGGTGCTCTACAAAGGCGATAACATCCCCAAGTACCAGTCCGGTGAACCGCGGCGGATTGATCTGCGCTACCAACGAGCGCCTGACTTGGTGGGCGAAATTGCCGATACTACCCTCAGCATTGACCTGGATGAGCAAAAGCAACTTTACGCCAGCTTGGGTATTCCCGAGTATTGGGTGATAGACGTCAAAGGGCGCCGCGTCTTTGCCTTTGGGCTAGCTGAGGGGGGGCGTTATAGGGCAATCTCCCAGTCACAGGTGCTGACAGGCTTAGAAATAGCTCTTCTTGAACAAGCCCTGGAACGACTTGCCACCCAAACCAATACTGCTGCTGCTAGCTGGTTCATCCAACAGCTACAGGACCATGTTTAACAAAACGCGCGGAATTCCCCACCCTCTGTAGGGTGGGGATGGATAGCGCCACTGGATTTGTGGAGCACTCAG
>NZ_JANSHN010000038.1:17841-18548 GCF_047461655.1 Synechococcus sp. W55.1 | reverse complement strand
ACAAGGGGAAATTGCAGCCGAAAACGAGACCCTGTCGATCTAGGCCCCTGGATCCCGCTCTGGGTAAGGGTTATAATCGGGGGGTCGCTTCCCTTCGGGGAAGTGGAATTAATGGAAACTGGAAGCTGGGGGAGTGTTGGACGATCCGGAAAGCAGTCGCTTCCCTTCGGGGAAGTGGAATTAATGGAAACTCGCTAGTTGACTACCAGGTTATAACCCAGCGCCCAGGGTCGCTTCCCTTCGGGGAAGTGGAATTAATGGAAACCTTTTACTCGCCCACAGACTGGGCAGGGGTTCTTAGGGTCGCTTCCCTTCGGGGAAGTGGAATTAATGGAAACATTGACTTACGTGTTTTAGTTCTTCTTCATTGAGGATTGGCAAGGTCGCTTCCCTTCGGGGAAGTGGAATTAATGGAAACTCTTCTTGGTGATCGGACGTTCAAAGCTCATAGAATAGGTCGCTTCCCTTCGGGGAAGTGGAATTAATGGAAACTCAGTTCGGTTTGCTCACATTCTGACCTCCTTGTTCTCGTCGCTTCCCTTCGGGGAAGTGGAATTAATGGAAACTTAGTTGCAAAGAAGTATAACTCGTCATCCACCCAGTCGCTTCCCTTCGGGGAAGTGGAATTAATGGAAACTGTCTGTTGACTAAGCAGGCTTGATTGTGCCATTCGGGTCGCTTCCCTTCGGGGAAGTGGAATTAATGGA
>NZ_JANSHN010000038.1:0-17741 GCF_047461655.1 Synechococcus sp. W55.1 | reverse complement strand
AACTGCTTACACGAGTAGGATCCGTTAATCGCTTCAACAAGTCGCTTCCCTTCGGGGAAGTGGAATTAATGGAAACTGCTTACACGAGTAGGATCCGTTAATCGCTTCAACAAGTCGCTTCCCTTCGGGGAAGTGGAATTAATGGAAACTCAACGCCTATCGGCGGTATAGCTGTAGTTTAGCAGGGTCGCTTCCCTTCGGGGAAGTGGAATTAATGGAAACAAGGGATCCACACTTCGAACTGATCGCGCCCATCAAGGTCGCTTCCCTTCGGGGAAGTGGAATTAATGGAAACTAGACGCCCGCGACACAAAATATTCTTTATGAGGATGTCGCTTCCCTTCGGGGAAGTGGAATTAATGGAAACAATATGGCGGCGCTAGCAGCAGTGTCAAGGGCATGCGGGTCGCTTCCCTTCGGGGAAGTGGAATTAATGGAAACTTCTAAGGCTTGTTTCTCTGCACCACTAGCTCGCTTAGTCGCTTCCCTTCGGGGAAGTGGAATTAATGGAAACAACTAAATAAATAGTTCTCCTACCTTCACACCCAGGTGGTCGCTTCCCTTCGGGGAAGTGGAATTAATGGAAACTCTTCTACAATTAACCAGCGGTTATTGCAATAAACAAGTCGCTTCCCTTCGGGGAAGTGGAATTAATGGAAACAGTGGATTAATCGTGGGGACTATTTTGAACTGCAATAGTCGCTTCCCTTCGGGGAAGTGGAATTAATGGAAACTTTACTGATATAAGAGGCTCGAGGGGTAGCTCTAAGTCGCTTCCCTTCGGGGAAGTGGAATTAATGGAAACGGGTGTGGAGCGGGACGGCTTCTATCTCCCCCCACAGTCGCTTCCCTTCGGGGAAGTGGAATTAATGGAAACTCTCAAAGAACTCTACGCCTTCCCGATGGAAACGAGTAGTCGCTTCCCTTCGGGGAAGTGGAATTAATGGAAACCGTAAGTAGGTCGGCGTACAACTCTCCTAAAATAGGTCGCTTCCCTTCGGGGAAGTGGAATTAATGGAAACCCCGATTCTTGCTTAACACGGCCAATCCTGACGACTAGTCGCTTCCCTTCGGGGAAGTGGAATTAATGGAAACGAGAAAGTTACTACGTCGTCCTTGACCTGGCCAAAAGTCGCTTCCCTTCGGGGAAGTGGAATTAATGGAAACATGGTTCCCTCCATTGACAGTGTTATGGATCCCCTCGTCGCTTCCCTTCGGGGAAGTGGAATTAATGGAAACCAATTAGTCCTAGTGTAGATGAATGGTTAGACAGAGGTCGCTTCCCTTCGGGGAAGTGGAATTAATGGAAACTCCATTACCAAGTACTCCTAATACGCAACCAACTAAGTCGCTTCCCTTCGGGGAAGTGGAATTAATGGAAACAATCTCGCCATATGTTGCATTAAGCATAGGTTTGAGGTCGCTTCCCTTCGGGGAAGTGGAATTAATGGAAACTTCGTATAACAAACTTCTTGAGTGCGAACCCCTTCGAAGTCGCTTCCCTTCGGGGAAGTGGAATTAATGGAAACTTCCAAGACGGGATGCAATGCTTGCAAGAGCCTGCCAGTCGCTTCCCTTCGGGGAAGTGGAATTAATGGAAACTCCAGGAGATCGCCCTCAACCATAATTGGAAGGTTCAGTCGCTTCCCTTCGGGGAAGTGGAATTAATGGAAACTGAGGGTGGTGCTTCTTAATGTAATTGGGTCTTGCTGTCGCTTCCCTTCGGGGAAGTGGAATTAATGGAAACTATTTAGCCCTCTCTTGGGCAGTACCTGCTAAAGCAGTGTCGCTTCCCTTCGGGGAAGTGGAATTAATGGAAACACTACTTCGTTAATGGTGTGTGGCGTCAGGTTGACGAAGTCGCTTCCCTTCGGGGAAGTGGAATTAATGGAAACTAGCCTCTTTTGTCAGAGTGGCTACGGGGCACCGGGTCGCTTCCCTTCGGGGAAGTGGAATTAATGGAAACGATTACAGTAGGTAAGCTGTACAAACTGGCAATAAGTCGCTTCCCTTCGGGGAAGTGGAATTAATGGAAACTAGGCGTAGAGCACCCCGTTCAGCCTTGCTAGTGTTTGTCGCTTCCCTTCGGGGAAGTGGAATTAATGGAAACAGTCGTACCTTAGATAAATAAGCGCTAAAGCTAAGCGGTCGCTTCCCTTCGGGGAAGTGGAATTAATGGAAACATATAAGTCAAATATCTGATGATGTTCTTCCTCAAAGTCGCTTCCCTTCGGGGAAGTGGAATTAATGGAAACTGTTAGGCATTAGCTTGTCTGTCCCCAAGGGATGACCTGTCGCTTCCCTTCGGGGAAGTGGAATTAATGGAAACGATCCAGATTGATCCACCACAATCAGATTGCCATGCTGGTCGCTTCCCTTCGGGGAAGTGGAATTAATGGAAACAGACAGGCTGACAGATCGGCGTTGGGCAGCGTCGCGTTGCTTCCCCTCGGGGAAGTGGAATTAATGGAAAGAAAAATTAATGGAAACAAACCAAGTGATCCCCTTTCACTTCCAGCCAGTGCCCACCTGGATAATCGGGGCTACGGCTGCCTCGGTCTGCTTTTAAGAGCTGGATCCCGGCTTCTACCTGTTCAAAGGTGGGGTGGTGGGGCAACACCAGGGACAAAAACTGGAACATTACCTGCCGCTGCAGAGCCAAGGGGGCAGCCCGCAAGGGATCCCGTCGCAGCCCTGGCAAAGCGGGCTCATATACCTGTGGCCATAGCTGAGCTGCTTGAGCTACCACCAGCTCATGTTCTGCTTGCAGCAGTGTGGCAGCCCGATTCAGGGCCGCTTCCAGTTGCGGGTTGAAGTGCTGTTTCAAGTAAGGCATCACCTCTAGGCGGAGGCGGTTGCGGCCATGGGCCAGATCTTGGTTGCTGCGATCCGGCCAAACTGGCAATTGGTGCTGTTGGCAAAATTGCTCGGTTTCCCAACGGTATAGCTCCAGCAGGGGTCGCACCACTTGGGCAGAGGTGGGATCCCGGTCGTCTAGGTGCCGCTGCCAATCCAGGCTGCTCAGCCCGGCGGCTCCTGTTCCCCGCAACAAGTTCCACAAAAACGTCTCTGCTCGATCCGTGGCCGTATGCCCCATCACCACGGCGCTGCAATCCCAGATGCGGGCCCATTTGTCCAGTTGTTGGTAGCGCCAAGCCCTGGCCCCTGCCTCATCTCGGCGGATGGGATCCGCAGTCTCAACGGCATGAGGCAGTCCCTGCTGCTGCAGCCACCCCTGCAAAAAGCGAGCACACTCCGTTTCATCTGCCGACCAGCGGTGATCGCAATGCAAAACGAAGAGCTGCCAGCCCCAGCGAGGCTGTAGATCCCGCAGGATTTGGAGCAGGCAAAAAGAATCTTGCCCGCCCGAAAAAGCCACCAGCAGCCGCTGGCCAGGGTGAAGAAGTTGCCGCTGCCGAATGGCGCACTGTACCCGCAGGTGGAGAGGAGAGAGCCTGGCCACAGCTTGTTATTGCTCAGGTGCAACCCAGACCCTGCCTGCCTTCATGGGATCCCTTAGGCAAGAGCCCGGGTCAGATGAGAGGCCACCGCCTGCACAGCAGCAATGCTGCGTTCGTAGGCCATTCGGGTCGGCCCCAGCAAGGTGACGGTGCCCAGAGGAGCCGAGCGACGGTGGTAAGTGGAGGCGATAACCGTGCAGTGGTGCAGAGACTCCAGTGGATTCTCGCTGCCAATGTAGATGATCACCGGGATCTTGGGGGCAGGCTGTCCTGACTCTTGATCCATCTCCGTTGAGCTCGGCAGAGGAGGCAGATGCGCCAACTGCGGATCACCCCCATCGGCAAAATGGAGCCCGATCATCCCCTGCAGTTGCTTGGCTCCCTCCTCGATCAACTGCATCACCGCCTGCACCTGCCGGGCCTGGGAAAACTCCGGCTGACGCATCAACTCGGCCATGCCGGCACTGAACACCTGTCCCAGCGAGGGCTGCAGATACCGTTGCACCACCGAGCGCAGCAGTTGCTGCAGCCAATGGCTGTAGGTACGAAATTCTTCATCCAGTTTTAGCCAGCTCAGATCTTGCAGCTCGGCAAAGGTTTTGCCCCGCAGCTTCAGGGTGAGAAAGTTGCTGAGCAATTGCAGTTCATCTTCCAAATCCTCGCGGGAGTCGCTGGGCCAGTCGGGGGGGCTGACCAGAGCCGAATGGGTTTGATAAGAGTCGGTCACCACCAACACCATCACCCGCCCTGGCGCTACCGACACCAACTGCACATGATGAATGGCTACCACCGGCCCCTGAGGAGGGGTGATAAGAGCAATGCAACCGCTCAGATGGGCCAAAAGCTGGGCCACCCTTTGTAGGAGACTGTCCAAGTCATCTCCCAGCTCACGGCCAAGCTGATCCATCAACTGTTGCAGAGCGGGATGGGGATCCGGCTGAGGAGCATCGTGGGGGATCCCACCGCTGTTGGCAGAGGTCAACAAATCGTTGACATAAACCCGATAGCCAAAGTCGGAAGGAACCCGTCCGGCGGAGGTGTGAGGCTGAAACAGCAATCCCACTTGCTCAAGGGTGGCCAAGTCGTTGCGAATGGTGGCCGTGCTTACCCCAAAGTTGTAGGACTGGGCCAAGGTTCTGGAACCGACAGGTTCAGCCGTCGCAATGTAGCTACGCACTGTCGCCCAGAGAATCTTCCGCTGGCGGGGAGTCAGTTCGAGTTTCATAGCCGATCAAAAGAACCCAGTCAACACCTATCTATCTAAAGGGAAGTGCTAAACAGAGCCGGTAAATTGCTCCAGGGTAGACCAACTCAGGGTTGAGATACGAATCTAGACAAACTTTCGCGTCTAAATACATCTGTATGCATCTATTGTTACTCTTTCATGACGGGTTGCCCAGGAAGGGAGTCGCAACACCCAATGCCGAAAGAGGTTGAGGCTGTGGGTTGTGCAGGAGAAAGGGAAATCCCCTCTAGCCTAGACCCCTTTTTTTGCCCAGAGGTGATATAAAGTTGAGTCAACTCTAGGCCAACTGGGCCTGCTGCTGTCCCCCCTGTATCCTTTTGTATCTTTGAGGTTGTCCCGTGTACTTATCCCCCCAGGAGAAAGACAAGTTGTTGATCTACCTGGCTGCCCAGTTGGCTCGGGATCGGCGGCAGCGGGGCCTCAAACTCAATTACCCTGAGGCAGTGGCCTACTTGAGCGCAGCGGTTTTGGAGGGGGCGCGGGAAGGGAAAACGGTCGCCCAATTGATGAGCGAGGGGCTGACGTGGCTGACCCGCGAGGACGTAATGCCCGGGATCCCGGAGATGATCCCCGAAATCCAAGTGGAAGCCACCTTTCCCGACGGCACCAAGCTGGTTACCTTGCACCATCCCATTCGCTAGCGTCGGGGCTGCCCGCTTTCAGGGATCCCCCAGATGCTCCAAAGACCGAAAAACTTCAGGAGGTTGTCCCCATGCCCTCTGGCCGCAAATCCAAAACCACGCCTGGCGCCAACGCGGAGCCAGCCCTAATCCCAGGGGAACTGCTGCTGGCAGAGGATCCCATCCAGGCCAACGTCGGGCGGGCCACCGTGACGCTAGAGGTCACCAACCGAGGGGATCGGCCCGTTCAGGTGGGATCCCATTTTCACTTTTTCGAGGTGAACCGGGCCCTGGTTTTCGATCGCGCCGCCAGCTTTGGCATGCGCCTCAACATTCCTTCCGGCAATGCGGTGCGTTTTGAGCCAGGCCAAACCCATCGGGTGACGCTGGTGGCTTTGGGGGGCAAGGGGTTGGTGCATGGCTTCAATCGGCTCACGGAGGGTACGGTACGCTCTGCCGCCCAAAAGCGGCTGGCCCTGGCCCGATTGGAGGAGTGGATGGGTCAAGCAGCCAATCCCTAGGGAGTACCGCCCCCCCCAAGTGTGCAGCTTTGGGCAGCCGTGCCAAGGTTCAACCCCATCCCCGTCTCCGCTCAGATTCAGGACAGTAGGGCTATCCTATTTCTCCCCTAGGAGCGGGCAGATGTCAGAACGCGAGACTATCTTGTGGATGTGGGTGCAAGGCTTGGGGCTAAATCTTTCTGGGTTGGCGCTGTTGGCAGCAGCAGGCACCGCCTTTGGGCCTCTCAGTTGGACAGGTGCGACGGTGGCGGTGATGTTGAAGCTCATTGGAGATGGCCAACTGCTGCGGAGCTACTGGCTCTGGCGAAGCCGGCGACAACAGAGGGGATCCCAGCCCGTCAGCTCAGCAGCGGCAGTGCTCCAGAGTCAGGCTTGAGACAATCGCCAGCCCTTGTTCGGTCTCCGACCCAATAAAGCCAACTTAACCCTCCCTAGTCTCTCTTCCGAAGGGGGGAGGGAAGCTTGAGCTCACGGCTGTCTGGAGATGATAGCCCTCGGAAACCCTGTGGATCCTTGGGGCCCGGAGCTTTATCTCGGCTTTGGATCTGATCTGGATCTGAGTCCCCTCCGGCACCGGTAAGCCTCATTGCAGGTGAGCCACGGTCACTCCAGTACCGCCGTCTTCGGGATCAGCGGCTGAAAAACGCTGAACGCGGGGGTGATTTTGCAAGTAAGCTTGTACGCCGGCCCGCAAGCGCCCTGTGCCGTGGCCGTGGATGATCCAGACAGGGCCGGGGGGAGCTTGGGCAAAGTGCTGTTCCAAAATGGCCTCGGCCTCGGCAACGGTTTTTCCCCTCAGATCGAGGGTGTTCTGACTGGTGCGCAGGTTCAGGGGAGCTGTGGCTGCAGGGGAGGGAGGTGGGGCTTTGGGGCGTTGGCGCTGCTTGGCCTGGTGTTCGTCAATGGGATCCAACTGCCCCCGTGGCACTGTGAATTTGAGGATGCCGCTGCGCACTACATATACATCTCCTTCGATGGCGATCACCTCTCCCGTCTGCCCCAAGCCTCTCAGCCGCACCCGATCTCCCACCTCTGGCACAAACTCCATATCCACAGGCGGCGGTGGGGGAGAGTAGCGCTGCTGGATTTGCGCCAGCTCGGCAGTAATGCGTTGGGGATCCTCTCCCTGCTGCAATTTGCGGATGGCGGCAGCCACTTCCTGACGGGCAGCAGCCAACAGGGCTTGCAGTTCTTGGTTTTGCTTCTGCTCCAGCCGGGCTTCTCGCTCGGCGATTTGGCGGCTACGCTGTTGCATTTGTTGATATAGGCTCTCCAGCTCTCGATGCAGGGATCCCACCTGGGCCGCCCGCTCTTCCAATTGAGCTCGCTGCGCTTCCAGCCCGGCAATCACCTGATCCACCTGGCTTTCCCCCTGCAGGTGCTGCTGGGCCCGCCGCAGAATCTCTGGATCCAACTGCAGCCGTTGAGCAATGGTCAAGGCATTGGAGCGGCCTGGGATCCCCCACAAAAGGCGATAGGTGGGGGCCAGGGTGACCTCATCAAACTCCACCGAGGCATTTTCAAAGCAGGGATGTTGGTATTTCAGGGCCTTCAACTCGCCGTAGTGGGTGGTGGCCAGGGTGAGCAGCGCCTTTTCCGAGAGATACTCCAACAGCCCAGCCGCCAGGGCAGCGCCTTCGGTGGGATCCGTGCCCGCCCCCACCTCATCCAACAGGACAAGGGCCGGCTCTGGAGTGGACTGCAGGGCCTGTACCATGCGGCTGATGCGGCGGATGTGCCCTGAAAAGGTGGAGAGATTTTGTTGCAGCGATTGTTCGTCCCCAATGTCGGCGTAAACCCTGTCGAACCAAGGCAGTTGGGGCGGATCTTGAGCCGGCAGGAAGATCCCCGCCTTGGCCATGAGCACCAACAGCCCCAGGGTTTTCAAGGCAACGGTTTTGCCGCCGGTGTTGGGGCCGGTGATGACTACGACCCGAATCGAGTCCGAGAGGGTGAAGTCGATAGGGACAACAGCAGAGCCTTGACCCTCCGAAGGGGCAGCGGCGCGAGATTGCCAGAGCAGCAGGGGGTGCTTGGCCTGACGCAGGCGCAATCCTGCCGAGACAAACTGGGGACGATTGCCGTCCAGCCAGAGGCTGTAGCGACCCCGAGCCAGAGCCACATCCAACCCCACCATCACCCCCTGCAAATGCTCCAGATCGGTGGCGACGGAGGCCACCTGAGCCGAGAGCGCGGCTAAGATCCGCTCTTCCTCCGCCTGAATCTGAACTTGGGTTTCTCGCCAGCGGTTGCCCAGTTCCACCACAGCGTAGGGCTCCACATAGAGGGTGGCTCCACTGGCAGAGCTGTCATGCACAATGCCGCGGATGAGATCCCGATGGGTGGCCTTGACCATCAGGACAAACCGTCCCTGCCGCTGGCCGATCAGGTTGTCCTGCAGCGCCTGGGGGTACTGGCTCATCAACTGTTGCAGGCGCTCCTGGATCTGGCTGCGCTGTTGCCGTTGCTGCTGGCGCAGATTGGCAAGGGCAGGGCTGGCGCTGTCCCGCACCTCGCCATGTTCCTCCAGGCAGCGGAAGATCTCCTGCTCCAGCTCCGGGTAGGTGCGCAGGGTGCTCACCCAAGTTTGCAAGCGTGGCAGATGGTCGTGGTCGTCGATCAGACGACGAATGCGGCGGGCCGCCCCCAGAGTTGTAGCAATCTGCACCAGCTCTTCCCCGCTCAGGATCCCCCCCCGTTCAGCCCGTTCCAAAGCCGGCAGCAGGTTGTGGATCCCTGCCATGGAAAGGCCCCCCGCCTGTGTGCGATCGAGGCGGATCGCTTCCTCAGTCTGATCGAGGTAGGCTTCGCTATCGGCGCGGCTCTGCCAGGGATCCAGCTCTAGGCAGGCACGACGGCCCAAGGGTGTGGCAGCAAAGGTGGCCAAGTGTTGACAGAGGCGGGGCCACTCCAACAATTCCAAAGTTTCTTGCCCTTCGTCTTGGCGGGCCGTAGGCCCTGGGGAGGGATCGGGCTTGGAAAAGACTGGCAGCGGGTGCAAGGTGGGGACGGTGGGCATTAACCATTCAGCGATGCAAAGAACCCTGGAGACGCAGTTGCTTCATCTCCTGCAAAAACTGCCGTTGGTACTTGAGGAAGGCCGTGTGCCACTCGCGGAAGCGACGCTCGCCATCCCGCACCAGCATCTGCCGGTACTGCTCTGAGTTGAGGCGGGGCCGAGCAAAAGATGAGTCCATAGGGATTGGGGATGCTCTCTATCTTATTGTGGCAGGCTCTGGGTCGGCTTCCACAGATGGCTTTTGGTGGGAGGGGCGTGCCGATGACGGTGCCGTTGCCTCACGCGCTGGCTCTGGTGATCTTTACCAGAAAAACTGGGTCCAAAGCCCTGCCCTACCGCTGCCCGGTTCGCCTTAGCAAGTGGGCCAGTTGAGGAGTACACCAACCGACTTGTCCTACGGAGGGTGGGAAAGCGCCTTCAGCGGCAGTTGAATTGCATTCGCGGCCATACTGTTCCGTTCCGTCAAGCTTGCCATACTGAAGGAAATCGCTGCACTCAAAACACTCAAGATCCGTGCGCAAACGAGTTACCCTTATCTTCCCCCGCCATTTGGTGAATGTGCCCCTCACCTATCGGTTGGCCAAAGACTTCGATGTGGCTGCCAATATCGTGCGCGCCAGGGTAGCCCCCAACGAAGTGGGTACTTTGGTGGTGGAGCTGTCAGGGGATATCGACCAGGTGGAAGCAGGATTGGAATGGGTACAGTCTTTGGGCATTGAGGTGACAGAACGGGCCAAGGAAATTCAGATTGACCCAGACTTGTGTGTGGATTGCGGATTGTGTACGGGAGTTTGCCCAACCGAGGCCCTGAAGATTTCTGCTCCCAACTGGAAGCTGGAGTTCTCCCGCAACCGCTGCGTCATGTGCGAACAGTGCGTACCCACCTGCCCCGTTGGGGCGATCAGCACCAGTTTGTAGTCAGTTGGCCGAGTTACCGACTTCCTTCAGCCGACAAATCTCTTCACAATGCCGTTAACAATGCTGTTAGACTTGTTGGACACAGGTCAAATAGCTGCAGGACGCACTCGACATGGCTTCTACTCCATCGTTGATCGGGTTAACTTATGCCGGTTTGGCTGTTCTCTATCTGCTGGTGCTGCCTCTGTTGTCTCTGCTGTATGTGGACAAACGCTGGACTTCAGGCAGTGCTTGGGAAAAGGTGTTGATGTTTTTCTTGGTCTTGTTTTTCTTTCCCGGCATGGTGCTCTTGGCTCCCTTCATGACGTTCCGGCCCAAGCCCCGGTCGCTGTAAGGTCGGCCGTTTGTCGGTTCACTGAGCCATGCGCAGATTGGATGTTCTTGCTATAGGCTTAGCCCTGCTGTTGGGGGGAGGGATCCTCTATGGCCTGCTGCTTTGGGCGGGCTTGGATACGGGGGCTGCGCAGCAGATATCGAGCGTGGTGCTCCTGCTGGCTTGCTTGGGGTGGACTTTTGGCTACCTGAGGCGGGTGCTGCGGGGGGAAATGACCCTGAAGGCTCAGTGGGCCAGCTTTGAGACCCAGCAACTTCAAGAGAAACTCCACTCGCTGTCTCCAGAAGAGTGGCAGGCCCTGCAAGCTGAATTGGAAAGCGAGAAAGAAGGGATCCCAGATTGAATTGAGCAAGACAAACGTTGAGGCCGTCGGACAGGCCGCACCCAGAAATGGGCTGTCGGCTGCTGGGGATCCGGATTTAATCCGGATTTAATTTGTAGAGTGTTGGGCCTAAACAGCAGCACTTGTATATCCGGTCACCATTTGCTCCTCTTAAGGATGCTACATTGCGCCTTGCACAAGATTCTGACGTATAACGGATCATCAAGTGGTGCAAGCCTTCGCCTTCCCTTCTACTCACATCTCTCCATCTACGGTGAGCAAAACCATACTGCTAGCTCAGGGCCAGCCCTCGCAAATTCATCTCTGGAAGTTGGCGCTGGAGTCTCAGGGGCACTCTGTGGTGCTGGTTTCCCCGCGTGAAGATCTGCTGGAGGTGGCAGCAAGTCAGCCTCTGGATTTGGATCTGATGGTGGTGGACATGACGACGGGGCTGTTTAACCCCTATGCCTTTTGTCGAGAGTGCCAAAGTAAGCTGCCCAACATCCCTGTGATCCTGACTCATCACCCCCGTCGCCACATCGAGCCTGCAGAGCGGCGCTGGGCAATTTATCAGGGGGCAGCAGATGTGATCCCCGGCTTGGCAGAGGCCGACGATATTCTCCACTCCCTCGAACGAATTTACGAGGCTGCCAGGTGGTTTTTGCCTATTGACACGGCGGCACTCTACAGGGCTCTGGAGCAAGCGGGCGTATGGCCTGGGGAGGTCAGCCGTACATCTTCTTCCACCACTCCCCCGCAGCCGATCGCGCACTCCCCCACCGCCCCTCCACAACCCATCACGGCGGAAGGGGATCCAGGGCAGAAAGACTTGACCCCGCAGGTGAAGTACCGATTGATGTACCGGGGTCGCCCTGTCGGTTGAGCACGTTTTCTCGCACTGTCTTGCTCTGCCAGGGTTGAACTGCTAAGAGAAGGTCAGCGCAACACTAGGGCTAGAGTAGCCCCTTGGGATCCCGTCTCGACCAACCGCAATTCCCCTCCATGGGCCTGCAGGATACGCTTGGCGATGTATAGCCCTAGACCTCCTGAGCCGGTTGGGTAGTGGTGGCCGGCAATGTGAATGGGCTGGGTCACATAGGGTTGGGCCAACTCTTCCAGAGGGGCGGGTAGGCCGGGGCCATCATCCTGCACCTGGATCTGGCGGGGGCTGACAGTGAGCACCACTGCATGGCGTGCATAGCGCAAGGCATTGTCCACCAGATTCACCAGCGCCCGCTCCAGCTCTGCCTCATCGGCGTTGCCCCACCCTTCCCCTTCCACTCGCAGGTCGATCCCCCGTTCTTGGGCCAGGGATCCCATGCGCTCGGCCACCCTTCTGGCTAGGGATCCCAGATCGCAAGGCCGAGGATGCAGCTCGATCTCTCCCCGCTCCAGGCGGTGGGCCTCCACCATTTTCTGCACCAGCGAGAGATTGTGTTGGTTTTCCTGCAGGATGCGATCCAGCAGAGCGCGACGTTGCTCCGGATCGAGCTGTTGATCCTGTTTGAAGGCGCTCAGCAGGTGCCCAAAGGCGATGAGGGGAGTTTTCAGGTCGTGAACCAGGGTGGCGGTAAAGGCTTCTCGCCGCATTTGGTCGATCTGGATCTGGCGCAGCAACTGGGCAAAGGCCTGCCGCAAGATCAGGGCTTCCTGGGGATCCCCGGGGCGGAGCAGCAGATTCCAACGGGCAGGCTGGTTGATCAAGGTTTCCAAATGGGCCAACTCGCGGGCCAGCAGGGTGAGGGGGCGCAAAATCATGGAGGACAGAGCATAGCCCACCACCGCCGATAGCACCGCCAGCAACGGGATCCACAGCAGCAGCAGAAGGATCCCTTCAGCGCTGAACTGCGTGTCGGGCCAGATCCACTCCACTGACAGGATGAAAACCAAGTTGGGGACAAACGAAAGGCTGGCAATGACCAATGCCACCTGGGTGCGCAGGCTGTGGGGAAAGCGGCGGCGCCAAAACTCAAGTAGGCGGAGTAGTTGCTGTTTCAAACTCGGTGTGCTCGCTTTGACAAGACCTGCTTGAATAGTGAACCAACCGTAGGCAAAGAATAAACATCCCCTCACGGTCAAGGCTGAAGAGTTCTTTCCTAGGTCTTAGAATGACCGTTATGTCTTGAGCCGCTTCATCCCCATGAATAAAGAAGGATGCCGTAACCCCAGCTTTTAGGATACCCAGCTACCCCATTCTTTAGAGAAGCCGCGCCGTATTCCGGTTGGCAAAGCTGTGGACATCACGGCAAAGAAAGACAGCTTGATCCCCAGGCGTAACCAACGTTGAGCAATCATAGTCGTTTCAGGTTAGGGTGAGGCGCCTGGGCCATTGAGAAAAGCCTTTGGCCGCATGCATTATTGCTCGGCAACGCTGACGCGACGACGCGACCAACGTTTTGGGTGTAGTGTCCCAGTTTGGGTCAAAGGACTACAAGTTCAACAGATCAAGATCGAGGGGCAGAGCGGAGCTCTCAAGCTCCTGAGGCATGAAAAAACCCCTGGGAGTCTGTCCGTGTTTCGACCCCAGAGGCTTCTTCTCTTCACTCCTCACCACTATTGAGCGTAGCCGCCCTTTGAAAGGCTGTCAAGCACTTTCCCATTGGGGTTGGCGTGTGGGAAATTGGGCCAGGGTGGCGCTGCCGTATAGGATCATCTGCTGGGGCTGTAAGTTCACCCGATCGACCCGCAGCTCAGTGCCGCGCAAGGCCAGCCGATCCAAATCCAGAAGCCCATTCAGGCAATCTACCAAGGCCCGGCTCAAGGCCAGCTCCTCTTCTGTGCCGCCTGCAAACACCGGATCTGTAAAGCGGATGCGACGCCGCTCCAGCACCTCAACTTGGGCGGAAAAACCGACGCGGAAAGCCCTGGCTTCTCCCTGCTGTACGTTTGCCTGCAATTCCAGTCGCCGTGCCGGGGTGATGCTGATATGGACGTGATGGAAGGATAGGGGGCTGCCATCCTGTCCCACCAGGGCCAGCCTGTTCAGCACAAAAGGTGTGTTAAACGATTGCACCAGATCGTCTTGGCTCAGCACCACACGCATCGTGGCCTGTACCGGCTGGCGCAGTTTGATCTTCCCCTGCCAAATTTGGCTGAAATCGATGGCCACCGCGTTGCAAAACAGCTCTAGGGCCGAAAGCCTCAGGCCGTTGTACATCTGCAAGTGCTGGCCCAACAACTCAAAGCTATCAATACGACCCTGCAACAGTTTGGCAACAGGCTCCACCCGTACGCGCGCTTCTAGTCGCTCTGCCTGCTTAAAGAGGGCGCGAATGGCTGCGCTTACCCCCCGACTGACCCAATCGACAGCCATGGGATTCTGGAGGGAAAGTTGGGGCAGGAGTCCTGTAGCCATGGGACAAGGTGAAGTTCGCCTACAGGGATCATAACCAACCATTAAGAAAAGTTACAACCTCCGCCGACGGAGAGGCTGTTCTCTCAGGAGTAGGTGCGTCCTTCCTGCATGGCCGAGCGGGCCACGGCTGCGATCCCCTGGTCGGTGGCGCGGGGCAGATGAAAGTACCGTCCGCCCGCCAATTCCGCCAGTTCGGCGCTGAAGCCGGTGGTTACAAAGCGGCTTTGGGAGTCGATCAAGAGCAGCTTCAACCCCAGGGCGCGGATGCGCAGGGCAATCTCCCGCAGCTCCTGCTTCAGGTCGATGGGATCCGTTCCCGACTGGGGTTTGCCATCGCTCCGTCCCAAAGAGCGGCTGAGGGGGATGTTGCCCCGACCATCGGTGAGGGCCACCAGCATCACCTGGCCCACGTCGCCGGCAGCACGGGCATTGACTCCCATCCGCACGGCTTGGGTGAGGGCATGGGCAAGAGGGGATCCCCCGCCGCAGGGCAGAGATTCCAAACGGCGGCGGGCCAGCTCAATGGAGCGGGTGGGGGGCAGCAGCACTTCGGCAGTTTCTCCACGAAAGGCGATGAGGGCCACCTTGTCGCGGTTCTGGTAGGCTTCTGTGAGCAGGCGCAGGGCCGCTCCTTTGGCCGCTTGCATGCGGTTGAGGGCCATGGAGCCGGAGGCATCCACCACAAAGATCACCAGGGCTCCGGCCTTGCGAACCAGCTTTTTGGCGCGGATATCGCTCGGTTCCACGACGACGGCGCGTCCCGGTTGTCGCTGGCGGCGGCTCTTCTGGTAGGGAGCAGCGGCTCGCAAGGTGGCATCGACGGCAATGCGGGGGTTGGATCCCTGGGGCAGGATGGGCTTGATGTAACGGCCCCGGTCGGCGCTGAACACCAGGCTGCGGGATCCCGTTTTCCCCTGTTGGTTGAGGGACTGGGCAAAGGCCAGCAGGCGCGGGTCGAGGGCAATGCGCTCCGGCTCGAAGAAAAACTCTTCCGGCAGACTCAGGTTTTCCGGTTGGGGATCCGTTTCCTCTCTATCTTCCCCATCCTTGTCGGGATCCGGCGGCGGGGGATCCGACTGTTGGGATGGTGGCGGGGGGGGAGGCGGGGGCTGGTCGGGGTCGTAACGGGCGCGGGGCAGCAGCACCAGCTGCACGGCCTGCTGCAGATCCTCGGCCAGGAGGCGATCCCGCCCCTCCAGCGCCGCCAGGGCACAGGCGGCTCGCAGGGCAAATTGTTCTCCCCGGTGCCCTTGGACGTTGCCGCGGATGGCCTCTTGCACCAGGTAGTGGATCTGTTCCCGCTGGGGTTTGACCTGGGGCAGCCACTCCCGCGCCAGGAGGATGCGGGTGCGGATTTCCTCCAGTTCCGCCTGGTGCTCGGCCAGGAAGGGCTCGGGAGCATCGACAAATTGCGTTGCCCGTTGGACAATTTCCCCTCGCTCTTCTAGGCTCAGCTCCTGCCCCACCGGCACCACCAGTGCCAGGCGATCCAGCAGGTGGGGGCGCAGGGATCCCTCTTCGGGGTTGTAGGTGGCCACCAGCAGGGGCCGGCAGGGGTGTTGCAGGCTGATCCCTTCCCGCTCCAGGCGATTCACCCCATCGCCCACCACCGTCAGCAGCAGATCGGCAATTGAGTCATCCAGCAGGTTGATGTCGTCCACGTACAGCACACCCCGGTGGGCGGCAGCCAGCAGCCCCGGCTGAAAGACGGTTTCTCCCCGCTCCACCGAAGCTCCCACATCCACGGATCCCAGCAGCCGATCTTCGGTCACGCCCAGGGGAATCTGGACAAAGGGGGGCGATATCACTTGGGTGGGCGGCACCTCTCCGGCTGGGTAGCGAGCCTTGGCCCAGTCCGACCAGGTGTCCGGTCGCGCCGGATCGTCGTTGCAATAGGATCCCGCAATCACCTCGATGGGCGGTAGCAAGGCGTGGATCCCTCTGGCTAAAACCGACTTGGCCGTGCCACGCGGCCCCACCAGCACCACCCCCCCTAGGCTGGGATCCACTGCTGCCAGCAGCAGAGCCAGCTTGGCCGCCTGCTGCCCCACTACAGCGGTGAGGGGAAAGGTACAAGGGGCGGATAGAGTTGCGGATCCCATGGGTAAAGCTTGGCGATCAAGATCCAATCGGGCCGATTCGCAGCGGACAGGGAGCTGCACACCCCAGTCTATCGCTTTAGGGAGTTCCCCGAGCGCTCCGCGCCGCTGACGCGACCACCCTAAATCCCTCTCCCAAGGGAGGTGGGCCGGAATCCAGGCCGCCAACGGCTTCACGGCGACTGGGAATGCTCCGGGTGGGCTACTGCCGTTTGGTGGTCATCTCTGCTCAAGATGGGCATTGCTTCAGCGGGTTGCAATCATCACGTGCTTGGTGATTTGGTAGTCGCGCACCGCCTCTGCCGAGAGATCTTTGCCAAATCCCGACTGCTTGAAGCCGCCATGGGGGGCCTCAGAGGCAATGGGAATATGGTCGTTGATCCAGACGGTGCCGAACTCTAGATCGGCGGCCAACTTCATCGCTCGTCCGATGTCCTGAGTCCACACAGAAGCCGCCAGCCCGTATAGGACGTCATTGCCCAGGCGTAGCGCTTCCGCTTCTTCACGAAACGAGCCGAGCGTGAGAACCGGCCCAAAAACCTCACTCTGTACGATCTCCGCCTTTTGATCAACATTGGCAATCACCGTGGGTTCATAGTAGTAGCCTTGGGCAAACTGGGAAGGGATCCGACCGCCGGTCAGCACCTTGGCTCCCTCTGCTTTGGCCCGCTCCACAAATCCCATCACCCGCTCCCGCTGGACTGCCGAGACCAAAGGCCCCATCTCCACCCCGGCCTCAAAGGGGGATCCCACCGTTACTTTGCGCATGGCTTCTACAATGGCCTCTTGCGCCTGCGCCAGCTTGCTCTCGTGCACATAGACGCGGGTGGCTGCCGTACAGTCTTGGCCGGTATTGACGGTGGCAGCAAATGTGGCCTTGGCAGCAACGGTCTCTACGTCCGCATCCTCGAAGACGATAAACGGCGCTTTGCCCCCCAGTTCCAAATGCACCCGCTTCAGGGTATCTGCCGCTGTCCGCATCACCTGCTTGCCGGTGGCGGTAGAGCCGGTAAGGCTGACCATGCGCACCTGGGGGTGCTCCACCAGGGCTTGGCCGGTGGCATTGCCTCCGGTAACGATATTGACTACCCCGGGCGGGATCCCAGCCTCGGCGATCAGTTCTCCCAGCATCAGGGTGGTCAGGGGGGTGGCAGGAGCGGGCTTGAGCACCACCGTACAGCCGGCGGCCAGGGCGGGGCCGATCTTCCAGACGGCCATCATCAGCGGATAGTTCCAGGGGGTAATTTGAGCGCACACCCCCACCGGCTCTTTGCGAAAGAGGGAGGTGTAGCCCTTGGCATATTCCCCGGCGCTAAAGCCATGGATGTCGCGGGCGGCAGCGGCGAAGAAACGCAGATTATCCACCGCAAACGGCAAATCTCCCCCTAAGCTGAGGAACTCGTAGGGCTTGCCGGTGTTTTCCGATTCCACACGAGCCAGTTCTGGGGCACGAGCCTCGATCAGATCTGCCAATTTCCAGAGGGCCAGGGATCGCTCGCCGGGGGTAAGTTTCGACCAACGGCCATCGTAGAAAGCGGTCTGGGCAGCTTGCACCGCCCGATCCACATCGGCAGGGCTAGCATCCACCACCTCTGCCAGTTTCTCGCCGGTGGCCGGGTTCTCGATGGTCATCAACCCCCCCCCTTGGCTATCGACCCATTGGCCGTCGATCCAGAGTTTGTAGGCCATAGCGATGTCCTCAACAGCTTGGTGAAATGGCTCTCCCCATTGTGCCGAATCTTTTTGGCTCGGCTTGAATCATAAGCTTCAATGAACTACCCCACCGCATAGGCGGATGGGGTTTCCCCATCCCCTTGACGGCAGGATTTTAGTCTCTTCCTCTGCC
>NZ_JANSHN010000037.1:0-19154 GCF_047461655.1 Synechococcus sp. W55.1 | reverse complement strand
TTGTACACACATGAAAGCCGCCCTGTCGCGTCAGCGGGCCGTAGGCCTCAAGGGCGGGGCTTCAGACCCAGTTTTTTGGTGAGCGACAACCTGGTTAGGGTGGACTTGGTGGAGCTAACGCAACCCGGCTTACTGGCAGTAATGCTAAGAAATGTTAAGCTAAGAGCTTAGATCCCGAACCGAGGTAGGCCCCATGGAATCCCTTTACGCCGGCGGCAACTTTTCTGATCCCTTCGCCAATCCCCCCATTTACTCTGCCATTGCCCTGCTCAGCTTTTTTGCCGTTATCTTTGGCATCCTTTTCAAGGACAAGTTGGAATACCAGGTAGCCCTTTGGCAGCTCAACCGGGATAGCCAAGCCCAAATTCGCTATCGCACTCCTGGGGTGATCCTCACCTACAGTCTCTGCTGCTTGTTTACCTTTGGCTTTGTGGCTGCGTGTTTGAATGTGTTTGGCCTGCCTATGGCTCTGGCCGCCTGCGTCGGTGGGATCCTAGTGTTGGGCACGGCAGGCTTGGTGTGGTGGCAGTTGGGATCCCTGCTGGCTCTGTTGGCTACGGGCGGCTCCCAGGCCATAGATATTGACTCTTACGGGGCAGGAGCCGTTTTGGATCCTGAGGCAGCAGCACCTACTGAAGGGGAATAGGAGCTGGGCCACCCCAATTGACCGAGGATTTCGGCGCTGCCATGGCAAGCCTGCAAACGTTCATTCTGGAATGAACTTGAGCAAGGCTGACAAGACAAACGACACGATGAAGCAGAGTGCTCTGCTGCCATAATGGCTTCAAGCCCCGCTGCTCTCTTTCCCATGAACGAAACTGCCCAGCCCGATCTCAGAGATCTCATCCTCGCCCTGGATCGGAAGATCGACCTGCAATTTACAGAAATGCGGGGCGAGATCCGCCAGGTGGAAACAAGGCTGCAAGGGGAGATCAAGCGGCTGGAAGAGCGGGTTGACGGGGTGGCGGTCAAGCTGAACGAAAGGATTAACAGCGTCGAGGTCAAGCTCACCGAGAAAATCGATGGCGTTGAGGCCAAGCTGAACGAAAGGATTAACAGCGTCGAGGTCAAGCTCACCGAGAAAATCGATGGCGTTGAGGCCCAGTTGAACGAAAGGATCAACGGCGTCGAGGTCAAGCTCACCGAGAAAATCGATGGCGTTGAGGCCAAGCTGAACGAAAGGATTAACAGCGTCGAGGTCAAGCTCACCGAGAAAATCGATGGCGTTGAGGCCCAGTTGAACGAAAGGATTAACAGCGTCGAGGTCAAGCTCACCGAGAAAATTGATGGCATTGAGGCCCAGTTGAACGAAAGGATCAACGGGATGGAAGGCAAACTGAGCGAGAAGATGGACGGGATTGGCAAGCGCTTGGACAACCAGGAGTTCATCAGCCGAGGGGCAATTATTACCCTAGTGGGTGGTGTGCTTACAGGTCTGATTAAGTACCTGTTTTTCTCCGACAATTGACTTTGGCTGCTGATGCAAACTCTTTGGCAAACCATCGCCCAGCACCTTGCGGAAGCGACAGGGGATCCCTTACGGCCCCTGCAGTATCGTTCTGTGGGCGGGGGCAGCATCAACGCCACCTATCGGTTTTCTTGCGCTTCCCAAAACCCTCTTGCAGAAGGGGCAAGAGACTACTTTGTCAAATTGGCCCGTGGGGGAGAAAGAGCGCTGGAGATGTTTGCAGCGGAAGCTGCGGGCTTGCAAACCCTAGCGGCTGCCCAGGCCATTCGCGTACCTCAGCCCATCATCTGGGGATCCGTAGGAGAGCAGGCCTACTTGGTGCTGGAATACCTGGAGCTAACCTCGCCCCGTCCGCACACTGCGGGTTTGTTGGGATCCCAGTTGGCCCAGTTGCACCGCACCCTATCCCCCAACGGCAGCTACGGCTGGGAGCGGGACAACACCATCGGCTCTACGCCTCAGATCAACAGTTGGCGGCAGAATTGGCCGGATTTTTATCGGGAACAGCGGCTGCTCTACCAGGTGAAATTGGCTTGCCAACAGGGGTATCGCGGCACGTGGGTGGCCCAAGCCGAACGGGTAATGGCGGAGCTGGAAGCCTTTTTTCAGGACTACAGGCCAGAACCCGCTCTGTTGCATGGAGATCTGTGGGGCGGCAACTACGGGGCCTTGGCCGATGGATCCCCGGTGATTTTCGATCCGGCCACCTACTACGGGGATCGAGAGACGGATCTGGCGATGACAGAACTGTTTGGCGGCTTTCCGCCGGAGTTCTATCGGGCTTATCAGCAGACCTATCCTTTGGATAAGGGATATCCTCACCGCAAGCCCCTCTACCAGCTCTACCACTGGCTCAACCATCTCAACCTGTTTGGAGAGGGCTACCTAGGCTCGGTGCAGCGGGCTTTGCAGCAGTGTTTGCAATTTCTTGGATAAATCGTATGGTTGTTCAGGTTAAGATGAGACGCCTGGGCTACTGATCGCGCCAGCGGGACGGAGTCCTTGAAAAACCTTCTAACCCCCTGCATTATTGCTCCGCAACGCTATTGCTCCGCAACGCTGACGCGAAGACGCGACCAACGGTTTAGGTGTGGGCACAGTGTTCTGAGTTTGAGTGGAAATGACGATATGTCCATTCCCAAGCCGTTCGCGCCAGTGGGACAGAGTCCTTGGGGGGTAGCTCCCTCTGGGAGAGAAGCTGGGGGTGAGGGGGATCTGTCTCGAAGTAAACTGATCTGAAACGGCTAGGGGGTCTTCTCCGGCGAGGATTCCCCTGCCATGACCACAGCCCCCATGTCCCCCAACAGGCGGGACTGGTTGCGCAATACTCCCAGCAAATTGAGCCGGCTGGCCCGTCGCACAGGATCCGGATCCATCACCAGAACGGCTTCAAAAAACTGGGCTACCTGAGGGGCTGCTGCTTGCAGAGCTTCCACCAAGGGGACAAAGTCTCCCTGAAGGGCTGGCTCCACCCCCAGGCGATAGACCTTCTGGCAAGCCTCGTACAACTCCCTTTCTGCCGCCTCCTGCAACTGGTCGGGATCCACGGCGGCTGCCGGATCCACCACGGCGTAGTCCAAGTCCCCTTGGGCTGCCAGGCGGGCACAGCGATTGAGGGTGGGATAGAGATCCGCCAATTCCC
This sequence comes from Synechococcus sp. W55.1, assembly GCF_047461655.1. Lineage (NCBI taxonomy): Bacteria > Bacillati > Cyanobacteriota > Cyanophyceae > Synechococcales > Synechococcaceae > Synechococcus > Synechococcus sp. W55.1. Next base: position 16,044 of record NZ_JANSHN010000037.1, on the reverse strand, counting down.
CGGTGGCCCGCAGGTGTTGCAGGTACTCCGCCCGCAGCAAAGTCAAGGGCAGGTTGCCCAGGGCCCGCATGGTGAGCTCGGCCTTCTGGGGATCCTCCGCTTTGACCGACTCGGGATCCCCCACCACAGCCCTGACCAAGTCGTAATCAATCCGTTTTTCCTCCTGCAAAAGGGTCTGTATCCGTTGGGCCAAAAACTCCTGCAAGGCTCGCAAGGTGTGGACATCGCCAAAGGCATAGTCCTGCACCACGCTCTGCAACAGCAAGTTGAAGTCAAAAGTCCAGCCGGCATCCCAGGCAACCAGCACCAGGCTGTTGGCGGCCCGCCGCAGGGCAAAGCGATCCGAGGAGCCGGTGGGGATCCGCCCCAAGCGAAACATGCCCACCAAGGTATCCAGGCGATCTGCCCAGCCCACCACCCGCCCCGTCAGTGCTGTGGGCAAAGCGTCCCCCGCTCCCAAAGGCCAGTAGTGTTGCTCAATCCCCTCGGCTACCGCCTCCGGTTCCCCATCCTGCCGAGCGTAGTCGGCCCCCATGATCCCCTGCAGCTCCGGGAATTCGTACACCATTTGGGTAACCAGATCCGCCTTGCACAGGTAAGCCGTGCGCTCCACCAGCGCTTGTTCCTGGGCATCCAAGTTCAAGGCAGCAGCAATGAGGCGGCTGATGTGGCGGATGCGCTCCACCTTGTCCCGCATGGATCCCAGCCCCTCAGCAAAGGCGACTGCCTGTAGGCGCTCCACCCGCTCCGCCAAAGGGATCCGCCGATCCTCTTCGTAGAAAAAGCGGGCATCCGCCAGGCGCGCCCGTACCACCCGGCTGTTGCCTGCCCCGATCCGCTCCGATTGCCCAGGGTCGCCATTGGAAATGGTGATGAAATAGGGCAGCAATTTCTGGGGATCCCGGCCATCCCGTACCGGGAAATAGCGTTGGTGGATGATCATCACCGTCTCGATCACCGCCGGCGGCAGGCGCAAAAATTCCGGCTCAAAACGCCCCAAAACCGCCGTCGGCCACTCCACCAACTGCACCACCTCCCGCAGCAGAGGGGCAGGGATCTGCGCTTCCCCATTCACCTGCCTGGCCAGCTTGGTTACCTCGGCCTGAATGTACGCTTCCCGCACTGCCGGATCGGGGCTGACCCCGGCCTCTTGCATTTGCTGAACGTAGCTCTCGGCCCGCTCCAGAGTGACCTGCTGGGATCCCAAAACGCGGTGCCCCCGGCTAACCCGCCCGGCCACCAAGCCCGGCATGGTATTGTCCTCGTGGGTCGGCAGCAGCAAAGGCAGCACCTGATCATCCCAAAGGGAAACCAGCCAGCGAATGGGGCGCGGAAACTTCAGATCCCCGCAGGCCCAGCGCATCAGCCGTTCCCCACTCAAGTTGGTAATCCAGGCGGGTGCCAATTCTTGGAGCACGGCTGCCGTCGGTCGGCCCCGCACCCGCTGCACCGCAAACACAAAGGATCCCTTGCCCACTTGCCGGATTTCCAGGCTGCCGGGATCCACCCCTTGTTTTTGGGCAAATTTTTCCCCGGCAGGAGTGAGCTGGCCATCTTGGTAGGCGACCTGAACCGGTGGCCCTTTCACCTCTAGGGTGCGATCCGGCTGCTGGGTGGGCAACCCCTGCAACAGAACCGCCAGGCGGCGCGGCGTACCGAAAAGCTGCATCTGCTCCGCTTGCAGATGAGCCTCCGCCAAAGAGGCCGGGATCCCGGTTCGCCACTGCTCTAGGGCCGAATCCACAAAACTGGCCGGGAGTTCCTCACAGCCGACTTCCAGCAAATAGGCAACCATACTCCTGTGCTCCGTAGGGTACCATCCCCACTTCCTCAATCAACATAGTCTATGGCTCTAAGCCTCCCTTCTGGCTCACGATGGTTCCGAAGCCGGGGTATCCCAGTTTACCAGGGGAGCTGGGGCGGAGTTGAGACAAGAGCTCAAATCCGCCAGACAACACTCCAAAGCCATCACTGCCAAGTTGACTCTGTAGCGGCAAGAGCCCCCTCTCCTTGGCGCAAGGGATAGGCCGAGTCCCGTGGCAAATGCACCACGATGATGGGAAGGCTGGGTCGGTTGCGGGCGATGGTCTCCGGCTCTCGGCCCAGACGCGACCGGTTGCCGGTTTCGCTGGGAACCAATACCAACACATCTCCTGGCTGCAGCGCTTTGAAGGCTTCCGCCACCACCCCCCCCTGCACCCGCTGAACCGGCAGGTGAGCATAGCTTTCTGCCACCAAGGCTGGGGAGCTTTTCCGCCCAGGTCGGGTTTGCATCAGCAGAATCTGCAAACCTGCTTTCAATTCGCCGGCCAGCGTTTGCGCCAGCCCAATGGTCTGCTGCAGGGATCCGGGAGAGACCTCCAGCTCCGGTGCAACCAAGAGGATGCGGCGCGCCGTCTCGATGGGTACCGGAAACCGCGTGATCAACACTGGGATCCCCACCTGCCGCACCACCGCGTCGATGATGCTGCCGAAAAAGTTCTCTGTATAGGTGGAGTAGCCCTTCCAGCCCAGGATCACCAAGGTCGCCTGCCGTTCCGCCGCCGAGCGAATGATCCCTTTTTCCACCGAGTCATCCACCCGCCGAATCGGCTCCACTCGGGTCACGGCGCTGTGGGCCAGAGCTTCTGCAAAGGTCAACAACTGCTCTTGCCGAGCCAGGGCTGCCGGCGAGATCCCAGCACGGTCAGACAAAACATGCAGCGGCAGCAGCGTTCCCCCGCCCTTTTTGGCCAAAATCAACGCCAACTGCAGCAGGTTGCTTTCGGTATCCGGGTTGGCCACCGGCACCAAGACGCGAGCTCCCCAATCTGGCTTGGGCAATTCAGTGGACTCTGCCGCCACTTCGGCTGGCTGCATTTGCTCTCCCCAGCGGGCCACAATCCAAGGCGAGGCAACACAGGTCACCAGGATCATGGCAATGGTGCCGTTCACCGTCAGCTCATCCACCAACTCCACCTGAAAAGCCACCGTGATCGCCGCCAGGGTAGCCGCCGCCTGAGCCATCGACAAACCGAACATGATCATCGTGCTGGCAAAGCGCCAGCCAAACAGTTGGGCCGGGATCCAAGCGGCCAGAAACTTGCTCACCACCTCCGCTGCGATCATCACCCCTCCCACCAGCAGCGAGCGCGGCTCTCCCAAGAGAATGCCGGGATTGATCAGCATCCCCACCGAGATCAAGAAAAAAGGCACAAACAGGGTGTTGCCAATAAACTGGATCCGGTTCATCAGGGGGCTGAGCTGGGGGATGATGGGGGTAATGGCCGTCCCGGCCAGAAAGGCTCCCACCACCGGCTCAATGCCGATCAACCCCGCTCCGTAGGCCACCACAAACAAAGTGGCGATCACGAAAGTAAACTCTGCTCCCTCGTCGTGACCAAAGCGTTGAAAGAACCAACTGCCCAGCTTAGGCACCCCCCACAGGGTGGCAAACGTGTAGAGGGCAATGGAAGGGATCAACGTCAGCCAAAAGCGCAGCGACAGCTCCCCTTGGTGGGCGCGCACCACCACCGCCAGCACCAACAAAGCCAGGACATTCGTGATAAGGGTGGCCCCCAAAGTTGCCGTCACCGTCTGCAGGCGCATCAACCCCAGCTTCGAGATGATGGGCAGACCGATCAGGGTGTGAGAGGCAAAACAAGAGGCCACCAGCACCGCCGCCAGAAAGCCATACCCAATGGCCAACATGGCTGCTGTGCCGATGAGCATGGGCAACAGAAAGGTGAGCGCCCCGAAGATGGTGGCCTTCCCGGCATTGAGCTTCAAATCTTCCAGACTGGTCTCCAGCCCCGCCATGAACATGAGAAACAACAGCCCCACCGTGCCCAGCAGGATGATGGTCTCGTCCCGCCGCAAGATGCCCAAGCCGTAGGGCCCCACCACCAGCCCAGCCAAGATTAACCCGATGATCCCCGGCAGGCGCAGCCGCTCAAATAGCAAGGGAGCCACCAGCATGATGGTCAGGATGATCAAAAACACCAGCACCGGATTCTCAACAGGGCCGATCAGGGCTAGAGGGATCCCCGAAATTTGCAGCCAGTTAGCCAGCATAAATCACCCGACAGACAGCTAATGAACAGACCCGGCAAAGCGCCCGCATGAGTCTATCAGATCCCTCCAGATCCAAGTAGCTCTCGATGCCCCACAGACTTTGTCCGGCCTTCAATTACTGGCAGGGCGTTTAATAAGTATTCAAAAGTAAGTACATCAGACACATTAAGACACATTAAGCAGTGAAAACAGCTTGGCAGTAGTGCCCAGAGAAAGGCGGGAGAAACCCCCGAGAAACACGCATTAGAATCAGAGGGTACATGCTCTTGGGCTGCCCATGAACCAGCTTGCTCCTGGAAAAGTGATCGGCCAGCGCTATCAACTGGTTCACAGCATTGCAGCAGGTGGCATGGGGCGGGTGTTCAAGGCTGTCGATACGCGCCTGTTCAACCGTCCGGTGGCGGTCAAGCTGTTGCACCAAAACTTAGCAGGCGATGACAACACCCGACGCCAGTTGCACAAACGTTTTCAGCAGGAAATTCGCATCAGCACGCTGCTGGGGGAGCACCCTGCCATTGTCAAGGTATTGGACTATGGCCTAGAGAACGACCAACCTTACCTGGTGATGGAATACCTGACGGGGCGCAGTTTGGGGGAGCTGATGCTCAAGCAGCCGGTGCTGCCGCCTCAACAGGTGGTGAGGATTGCCCGCCAAGTGTGTGCCGGTCTCTATTACGCCCACAACCTAGAGACCGAGCAGGATGGCCATCTCATCAAGGGGGTGATCCATCGCGACATCAAACCCAGCAACCTCTTCGTCCTAAAAGATGAAACGTTGGGGGAGACCGTCAAAATCTTGGATTTCGGCATTGCCAAGCTCCTCAGCGACGTTTCCCTTGCCCTCGGCACCCAGACCACCGGCTTTTTGGGTACGGTGCGCTATGCCTCTCCCGAACAGGTGCGCGGGGAAGCCCTGGATGCCCGCTCGGATATCTACTCGCTTGGCGTAGTGCTCTACCGCATGTTGACCGGGCAACAACCTCTGCGACCCAAGAGCGATTCTTTCCCCGGCTGGTACGAGGCCCACAATTACCAACAGCCTCAGCCCTTCGATCGCTCGAATTTGCCCTATGAGATTCCGCTGGAGCTGGAACAGGTGGTGCTCTCCTGTCTGGCCAAAGATCCCGACCGGCGGCCCCAAGATATGAAGGTTCTCAGCGCCCAATTGGAGGGATCCCTGCACTCCCAGAGCGCTGCCAGCTCTTCCCTCGCGCCCCCCCCAACCGCACCCATCTTCTCCGAGCGCACCCTGGCGGCGGTGGATGCAGGGCAGTCGGGCACACACCTGCTCAGTACCCAGGCAGAGCCCGAGGCCAAGCCGTTTCCCCTCTGGGCTGGGATAGCCCTTTTTGTTGTCATTGCGGGGAGCACCTTCTGGGGCCTGCGTCTGCTGTTGGATCCGGGCCCAGGCAGCGAAAGACCGCCTGCTGCCCCCGAACGCCCCCTTCCAGTCGGCGGTGCAGAGCACCCTGAGCGGGATCCCTCAGCCACTCCTGAACCTCTGCTGGACTGGCTGCTACGGGATCCGGAGGGCAAACCGGTGTTTGAGGATGATCCCGCCCCCGATCCGGGAATGGGTGAGTCTGCAAGCGAGCCCACACCCAGGCCGGAGGCAACTTCAGGGGCAGTGTCCCCTACTCCTCAGCCCCCCGCTCCAACTCGGCAGGTGTCCCCTCCCACTCCAGTGCCTGCTGCGCCGCCGCCCCGACCGGTTGCCGTGCCCACGCCCGCTGCTCCACCTTCTCCAGCCCCTGTCCCGGCCAAGCCTCTCCCCCCGCCGCCCATCAATCAACCTTTGTTTCCCCAAGTGAACCGGGTTGCTCCAACTCCTGCTCCCCCTGCAGCACCCCCAACCCAACCCCCTACCCCCGGCTTTCTGGAGCGGTTGCGCGAGGAGCGAGAACGCTTGGGGAAAGACTAGGCGCAAAAAAGGGATCCCTAAGGATCCCTTCGCAAACAGAGACATAGGGCTAGTCCTCGATGGGATCCCCCGTCAAGGGATCCCAGAACAGGTAGAGTCAGGCGGCAGCCAGCCGGGCATTGGCGGCATCCCAGTTCACCAGGTGCTCCAGGTAGGCGCTGATGAAGTCAGGCCGCCGGTTTTGGTAATCCAGGTAGTAGGCGTGCTCCCACACATCCAAAGTGAGCAGGGGCGTTTGGCCGTAAACCAGGGGGTTTTCGGCATTGGGGGTTTTGGTGACCTTCAGGGTGCCGTTGTCCAGCACCAGCCAGGCCCAACCGCTGCCAAATTGGGTGGCGGCTGCCGTCTTGAAGGCTTCTGCAAACTTGTCATAGCCGCCAAAGTCGGCGTTGATCTTGTCGGCAATAGGCCCGGTAGGCGCACCTCCCCCGCCTGGCTTCATGGATTCCCAGAAAAAGGTGTGATTCCAAACTTGGGCAGCATTGTTGAAGATACCCGCTTTGTTGGGATCCCCAAAGGTGGCCTTGATGATTTCTTCCAGAGACTTGTTGGCCAGATCGGTGCCCTCGATGAGCTTGTTCAGGTTGGCTACGTAGGCCGCGTGGTGCTTGCCGTGGTGGAAGGAAAACGTTTCTGCCGACATGTAGGGCTTCAGCGCGTCGGCAGGATAGGGCAGAGCCGGGAGTTCAAAAGCCATAATCGTCTGTCCTCTGTGTCTTGTGCAAGGAATGCAAGAAAGAACGCGGTGAAGGGTCAGGAGAACCAGAAAAAGGCGTTACCTTTCTTTGCAGTCTTAGTGTAACTCAGAATCAGTACGCGCTGGGATCCCTTGGACACCTCGATTCCGGTTGGAACCCTGCTCGACCCCAGAGAGGTGGAATCGCGGCTGTCTCAGCGCAATTGCCGATAACCACTTGTTGGCCAGCGGTTGGAAAAGCGAGATGTCCCAGCTACAGAGGGCTAACGGGATCCCTCCCGCAGCAGCTCGATCAGCAGGGGAGCGACATCCCTGAGCAGGGGGATCAAAACCGCCGTGATGGCGGCAATGGTAACCACATTGCGGGTGAAGTTGAGGGTATCGCGGCTGAGCTGGAAAAACCGCTCGTCCCACCGTTTGACCTCGGCCTCGAGGCGCTCCTCGGCTCTGGCAATGCGCTCCTCGGCTCTGGCAATGCGCTCCTCGGCCCTGGCAATGCGCTCCTCGGTGCCGGCAATGGTTTGCAGCACCTCTTGGTTCTGTCGGGTCAGTTGGGCGATGGCCTGGGCATTGGCCTCCACCGTGCGCTCGATACGCGCCAGCCGCTCTTCGCTGTAGGTCATGGATCCCCCCTAGGGACGACGGAACTGATGCGGGCTGGGAAAGTCCTGGGGTGGGATCCCTTGCAGAGCCTCGGTCATAAAGCGCTTCCAGGTGGGGGCAACAAAGGCCCCGCCGGCGGTGCCGGGCAGCATGGGGGAGTTGTTGTCGTTGCCAATCCAAATGGCGGTAGACAGTTGCGGCACATAGCCGATGAACCAAGCGTCGCGGAAATCAGAGGTGGTGCCGGTTTTGCCGGCTACAGGTCGCCCATCGTCCAGACGAGCTGCCCTCCCGGTGCCTTGGGTCACTACCCCTTTGAGGATTTGGTTGAGCGTAGCCACCGCCCAGGGATCCAAAACCCGCTGCGGCTGAGGCCTGGCCTCGAAGAGGATTTGGCCGTTGCGATCCACCACCTGGGCCAAGAGGGTCGGCTCCACCCGATATCCGCCGTTGGCAAACACCGCATAGCTAGCCGCCATCTCCAGGGGGCTGATGCTGGCCGAGCCCAAAGCTGTGGCCAAGTTGGGGAACATCTCGGCAGTAATACCCGTGGCCTGAGCCGCTGCAATGACGTTGCGGATCCCGACATCATCGGCCAACTTGACCGTGGGCACGTTGCGGGAGAGCTCCAAAGCCCGAGCAAAGGTGAGGGGGCCATAAAAGGTGTTGTCGTAGTTTTTCGGGCTGTAGGGCGGCGAGCCGGGATAGGTGACGGGGGTATCTTCCAAAATGCTGCCGGGTGAATAGCGCCCGCTGGCCAGAGCCGCGTAGTACACATAGGGCTTAAAGGTGGATCCCGTTTGGCGAAACGCCTGGGTGGCGCGGTTAAATTGGCCCCGCTGAGCGTTGATCCCGCCCACAATGGCCTTCACATAGCCGGTACGGGGATCCACTGCCGCCAAAGCCATTTGATCGGCACGACGAGCTGCCCCAATGCGGGGGCCATCTTCATTGACAATGCGCTGGGCAAGGCGCTGCAGACGCAGATCGATGGTGGACTGAACCCGCAGACCTCCTTGCATTAGAGCTTGTTCCCCATAGCGGCGCCGCAGCTCCGCCTCAATGGCGTCGGTAACTGCTGGGGCGTTACTTTGAAAGGAGGTAATGCGGCCTAAGGTCAGCTTTTGCTCCCGCGCCGCCTGGGCTTCCTCGGGGGTAATCCACTTCAGCTCCACCAGACGATCCAGCACCAGGTGTTGCCGCCGTTTGGCTCCCTCCAGGTTGCGAAAGGGGCTGAGGGTTTCCGGGGCCGGCAGGATCCCAGCCAACATCGCCGCTTCAGCCAAGTTCAGTTCAGACGCATCCTTGTTGAAGTAGCTGCGGGCCGCCGCCTGGATGCCGTAGAGATTGTGCCCCCAGTACACCTGGTTGAGGTACATCTCCAGGATCTCGTCTTTGCTGAAGACCTGTTCTAGGCGCACCGCCAACACGATCTCGGCGACTTTACGGCTGAGGGTACGCTCCGGCCTCAAAAACAGGTTCTTGACCAACTGCATTGTCAGGGTGGATCCCCCCCCCGCCGAGCCTATACCCCCCTCCACACTGCCTAGGATCGCCCGGCCCAAGCTGACCGGATTAATGCCTGGATGGGTGTAAAAGTGGCTGTCTTCAATGGCCAGCAAGGCCTTTTTCATCTCCGGCGAGACCTGTTCAAGGGAGATCACTTCCCGGTTGGCCTCCCCGTGTAGGCTGGCAATGGGCTCGCCCCGAATATCGACGATGTGGGTGGTGGCAATGGGCACGTAATCCCGCAATTGATGCACGTCCGGCAAGTTGCGGAAGCTAATGGCCAGCCCCACCAATCCGGCAGCCGTTGCCGTGGATCCCAAGAGCAGGGATCCCAGCAACAGATTGCCCACCACACCGGCAACCTGGGCAATCCGGGAGGGGCGGGTGGGTGGGGTATAGTCGGCGTGCTCGTCAAACCCCGATCCGGAAAAAGGGGAATTGGAGACACGCTCCAACCCCGGCTTTCTCGCCCGGCGGGCCAATGGTCTGCGACCGTAGGTCACGTCAAAAACCCTGTCACGTCCGTGTTGCGAAGCAACAACAAGCCAGACCCATTATAGGGCGGCGTCTATCGGCCCGGCAGGATGGCCAACCTCACCCATCGACAACTCCAACCGGGCTAGGTGGAGCGAGTTGAGAGCCGACCATCTTTTGCGTGGGCTTAATTTGCGTGGGCTTAAAATGGCTCATGGGTTCAGCCGGAGGAGCAGGATTTGAGTTTATCGTCAGCCTCAGTTTCGCCAACGTACCGGGATCCGTTGATAGCCCAAATTGTTGAGCGGGGGGTGGCCGAGATCTTTCCAGGAGGAGCTGCTGCCCTGGCGGAGCGCTTGGCGCAAGCGGATCGTCCCCTGCGGGTGAAGCTGGGCATCGATCCCACCCGACCGGATCTGCACCTGGGGCATTCGGTGGTGTTGCGCAAGCTGCGGCAGTTTCAGGATGCGGGCCATGTGGCCATTTTGCTCATTGGGGACTTCACAGCTCTGGTAGGGGATCCCACCGGCCAATCGGAGGCCCGTCCCCGCCTCACCCCGGCAGAAGTGGAGGAAAACGCCCGCACCTATCTGGAGCAAGCCGGCAAGATTTTGGATTTTGAGACCCCCGGTCGGCTGGAGGTGCGCCGCAACAGCGAGTGGCTGGCCCGCCTGACTCTCAGTGAGCTGATCGAACTCCAGGCCCAGATGACGGTGGGGCAGATGTTGGCCAAAGAAGACTTTGCCCAGCGCTACCAAGCCGGGACGCCGGTATACTTGCACGAATTTCTCTACCCCCTCTTGCAGGGTTACGACTCGGTGGCCCTCGCAGCCGATGTGGAACTGGGGGGAACCGACCAGCGCTTTAACCTGCTCACCGGGCGAGATCTGCAAATCTGGAAGGGCCAAACGCCGCAGTTTTGCCTGACGGTGCCGCTTTTGGAGGGGTTGGACGGGTACCAGAAAATGTCCAAGTCCAAAAACAACTACGTGGGGCTGACTGAGGATCCCCTCACCATGTACTCCAAGCTGGAGAAGGTGCCGGATCACCTGGTGGAGCGCTACTTTGAGTTGCTCACCTCAGTGCCCCTTGCCGAGCTGCCGCAGGATCCCCGCCAGCGGCAGATCCTCCTAGCCAAGACCCTAGTGGCCCAGTTTCACTCCCCTGCAGCGGCAGAAGAGGCCCAGCGCACCGCCCAAGCCCTGGTGCTAGACGGTATTCTTGCCGAAACGGGATCCATCCCCACCTTTGCCATCGATGGGTTGTCTTACCCTGTTAAACTCAGCTACATCCTGCGTGAGTGTGGCCTGTGCAAGAGTGCTGCGGAAGCCCGTCGGCAGATCCAAGGGGGCGCTGTGCGCCTGGATGGGCAAAAGGTGGAGGATCCCGACCTGGAGTTTGCCCATGTCTCGGAGCTGGCAGGACGGGTTTTGCAGGTGGGCAAAAAAGCCTTTCGCCGGCTGGTGGAGGGCGCAGATTAGTCTTCCCCTCTCCCTGTGGGAAAGGGGTGAGGGGATCCATCAACGGGCAGGCTTGAAGCCGAGTCCGGTTTTTTTCTGCCTGGTCTTGGCTGGGGGATCGGACAGAGGAGAAGCTGACGAAGTTGGCGGGAAAACGGGCTCCGGTTTGGGCCGGATCGAGCCTGCCTCGGCTACTGCCTCAGAGAGCTTTTGCCGCACCAGCTCCTGAGTCTCCAAAATGTTGGGATCCGCCGCCCATTCCGGGGCCTCTCGAACGGGATCATCCTCGGAGGTGAACTCCAGGTCGTAGGTCTCGGCGCGGTAATCGGGGCTGAAGCATTCCCAAGCCCGCAAACTGTAAAAATAGGGGAACAAACGCACAATGCGCTCAATATCCAGGTGCGCAGCAAAGCGACGAAAAGCCTCTTCTTCAGACACCGGAAAAGGGGCGTAATGTTCTGAAACAAACCACCGCAAGAACTTCCGCGCCTCTGGGATGATCTGCTGAGCAGGCAGGGATCCTACCACCCCTGCATTAAAACAGTTCACCAGCAGATGCTCCAGCATCACCGCGTTGTACTCGGCAAAGCAGGTTTGCTCGCGGCTTTCCACCGGCTGCCAGGGCATGTTGCCGTTGGCGGCAATGAGCAGGTGAACAAGGTCATGGGAGGGGTTGGTTTGGATGTAGCCGTGCCCCTCCAACTTGGCGCCATCGCAGCTAAAGAGCTGGTGTTGGGGGCTCCAATAGAACTTGAGTTGCTTTGCCGCCATGTTCAGTTCTCCTCCTCACCCAGGGGATCCTTTTAGAGCTTACACCTGCACTGATGAGCTGCTATGAACTATAGGCCACGGAGGAGAGCGCCGGCTTATTTGACAATTGGTCAGCGAGAACGCTTGCCACAAGTGGCAAAACAAAGGGGTCTTTATCTCGAAGCAATTCTCGGAGCAGACAGGCTTTAGCCGCCCTACTAGGCTCAAAGCTGAGACCCGCTGTGCTCGCATTGTGAAAAAAGATGAACTCGAGATCCTCTAACTGCAGTAAAAATCTTTACGCCTACACCAAGCGCTACAGTAGCTTTCGGAATTACTGGGTGGTACTGTAACTCCGTACTTTCATGCCACCCCACTATGCTTGCACTGGCAGCTGCAATGACTGTAAAAATACAGCCCGGTCAAGTAAAAAGCTAAAAAGCTGGTTGGCTGCTTCTCCTGGTGCTCGTGGGAAGCTGCCTTGTCGGCTGTGGCTCTTCCGGCGGTACAGGCATTGATCCGTCTGCTGTGGGATCCCAAGCTCGCCTGACGTTCAATGGGGCTCTGACCCGCTCCTTTTCTGGCACACAAGGGGAAATGGAGTTCAACATCGCCCTCCTGCAAGGCGGGGATCCGCCCCAACCAATAACCCAGCTCTCTGCCAGTCAGGTCAGCCTGCAGGTAAACCGGGTAACCGACTTGCTAGGGATCCCGCAGCCGGTAACCTTGACCCTGACACCCACCCGGATCGAAAATCCCCCGCCGGATCTGCCTCAGCGGCCTTTGCTCATGGCTGTGCTGATGGATGGCTCAGGCAGCCTGCTGGTCTTGGATCCCCAATCTCGGCGCTTCCTGGCTGTTTTTCGGCTCCTGGATCAATTTCGCCCTGCACTCCTGGATCTGGGCGCCATTCTGCGCTTTGACAACCGGGGAGCAGGCTTTGGCGTTACAGCCCTGGGGCAGCCTCTGCGCACGGCTCAGCTATTGCAAGACTTCACCAGCGACAGAGAGCTGCTGAGACGAGGGGTTTTGCGTGCTGTTCCCGGAGGGAACACCGCCCTTTACGATGCCACGGTAGAAGCCGGGCGTTTCTTGAGCGACTTTCGGCCCACCGAGCGTTTCAACCGCCGCTTGGTGGTATTCACCGATGGGATTGACAACGAAAGCACCCGCTCCATCAACCAAGCTACTCAGGAGCTGACAACTTTGGCCAGAGAGCGAGGACAAAAACTCACCGTGTATGTGGTTGGGTTGGGGGTCGATTTGAATCTTCTGGAGTTACAGCGTCTGGCTGCAGCTACTGAGGGGACTTTTGTGCTGGCACGGTTTTCTGAAGGGCTGGAAGCTCCCTTTGCCAACTTATTCCCTGCTGCCATTGGGGAGCACCGCCTGCAAATGAGGGTGCAAAGCAATGTTCCGCTATCTGCTGGTTCTTATCTTCTCAGTGGCGAGCTGAGAGTTGAGAGAGAAGGCAGCCGTTTTGTGGTGCCTTTTAGCGACGCCGTTCTCACGGTGGGATCCCGCTAGAGCACTTGGCACCCTTTTGACTTCATCTATCCACCCTACTAACTAAAAAAAGCGGGGCGATAAGAAGATGCTTCAACGACCAAGACTCTCCAAACGGTTTTGTCAACAGGCTGCCCTTGCCCTAGCTGCTCTGGCAGGCTGCCTAGCCCCTCTGTTGAAAAGTTGCGGTGGTACCTCCAGCAGCCCCTCGACCGTGGGGTCGCCGCCAAGGGATCCCGGCTCTGGCTCTGGCTCTACCTCTGCCATTTTGGGATTGGTGGTTGATCCCTTTGCTCAGCTTTGCCCTTCAGGCTCAACAGCCGCCCTTTGTTCGGGAGGGCCGCTCTTTTCAAGAGGCAATAAGGTTGAGTTGTTCAACCTAAGCTCAAGAGGGGACATTTTGTTGCCTGCCTTGTCAACCACTGCCTTGGAGGGCAACTTGCGGTTCACCATCCCCTTTTCCGGATCGATTACTCAGCCGCCGGGGAAATTGGTATCGGTTCAGTCCAATCTCCTGGGCCAAGGGCGTCAGTCCGGCCAGCCTACACCCCTGCGGGGATTTATTTTCAGCGCAGCCGTGGATGTTTCCCCTTGGAGCGAAGCCCTTTATCGCATCTTGCTGCGGGAACGGGATAGAGTGTCTTTCTTCAACTTAGCGCCTCCAGAAATTAGGGATCTGGAAAACATTTTGTTTTTCAGCGTACCTCTTTCCAGAACAGCGCGAAACTTGGAGGAGATCATCACTGACATCATTCGACAAGCGGATCAACTTAGTTTTAATCAGCTCCGCTTTGTGGAGGATCTTATTCGCGTTTGCTATGCCCCAGAAGGTAATCAATCGGATCAGCCCTGCCGCCTCCGCATTCCGGTGCCCCTACCTCCTGCACCGACGGACTTTCCGACACCTCGACCCACCCCACCGATAGAGCTTCCAACTGCTCCGCCCACAGGGGTGCCTGCTCCTGAAGCTCCCGCTCTTCCCACCATTATTACCAACAGAGCCGTGGTTCGTTCAGCATCGGGCTCGTTGCTCTTTAGCAACCCGGTTTCGGTGAGGGTAGATAACTGATGGCTGCCTCGTTTTAGTCAAGTTTGGTCAAGCTGGTTTTGTGTTCTGAGAGAACGCGCTGAGAGAGCCGAGGAGTGTTGAATGCTGACCTCAAAACCGTCTTCATTTCGTCCTGGTCAACTGGAAAGATTGCTTTGCTTTTTTAGTCGCAGCTTGGGCACCGTTTCCACAGCCCTGCTAATGGTTCTCTTGGGGGTAGAGCAAGCTAGCTTCTCTGCGTCTAGGGAAACGTCTCTACAACACCCCAAGCAGGATGAGCTGGTCTTTATCGATCAAGCCTTGCCGGACTTGGCGATCTTGCTGGCAGGCATTCGTCCTGGAGCGGAAGTTGTTTTTCTGGATCCCAATAGAGATGGGATTGAGCAGATCACAGAGACACTGCGAGGACGAAAAGGCATCAAAACCCTGCACATCCTGTCTCACGGGCAGGCAGGCTCACTCTCCTTGGGCAGAAGAGTTCTTAACCGAGAAAACTTGCCCGAGTACGCGGACCTACTGGCAAAGTGGAAATCTAGCCTTGCGGACGATGCGGACATTTTAATCTACGGCTGCGAGGTGGCGGCAGGGCTGGAGGGCAGACTTTTCATAGAGCAAATAGCCCGCCTGACAGGAGCTGATATCGCTGCTTCTACCAACCTCACAGGACATGCCAAAGCTGGAGCAGACTGGGTTTTGGAAGCCACAGCTGGCAGCGTTACTGCCCCTACGATTGTAGTTGAAGGAATCATTGATCACAGCTACCAGCATACACTCCAAGTAGCTGCTATTCCCACGTTGGGTACTGGATCTGTCCTAACAGATATTCAAGTGGGTGGTCAAAAGCTCTCTCTAATCGATGCAACCACTCAGGTTGTTCTGAGGCGGGTTGATAACAGCAATGCGACTGGCACCTGCAACATTGTCTGGGTTATTCCGCCAGCCACTCCTGGCACTCTAGGAATTACGTCGATGGAGCAAGCTATCCTAATCAATCCCTCAAACCCGGTTATCAAAGCTGGTGTGGATAATCTATTTACAAATACTGCCAGTGTGAATAGTAACAACATTGAGAGAGCGGACTTTATAACCCCAACCGGAATAACTGCCCCTTTTACAAACCTTGATAAGATTGGCTTCCTACTTCTAGATAGAGGAGGAAACGATCCTTTTAAAATTGCTGCTATTACGAAACTCAATCCAAATCCCACACAATTTGTTTATGGCTCTGTCATCTCGGTCCCGGCTACTGGTTGGGGAAAAGGAACAGTGATATCACTTACAAATGTTCACAGCGACAATTGCGGAACTGCCAGTCTGGATAAGAATATTACAGCTGGCATAGCTAATCAAAAATTGTCGGGTGTTTTCGTAAGTTACCAGGCTCTGGGCATAGGACCTGGTAAAACGTTCTATGGTTACTCACTAGTTGGGAATGACGTAATTGGCTCAATCAAAGACTTCACAACGTTTCCGAACAATACGACAGAGGCTGACGGCGGTTGGGACATGACAGCAGGGGGGGGCATCGTTGCTTACAACCCCGTTGCTAAAAATGACTCAGCCACCACCCCAGCCAATACATCGGTCACCATCAATGTGCTGTCCAATGACACAGCCTACGTTTTTAGCTTGGATCCCGCTACCATTGACTTAGACCCGCTCACTCCTGAACAGGAAACCACCCTGACAGTTGCTGGGCAAGGCACATATACCGTTGACACATCCACTGGGAAAGTCACTTTTACTCCGGAGCCAGGTTTCACAGGTACTACAACTTCAATCAAGTACACAGTAAAGGACACGAAAGGGTTAATTTCTAACGAAGCAACCATCACTATTACAGTCAATCCTGCCTCTACCCCGACACCAACGCCAACGCCAACACCGACACCGACGCCAACACCGACACCAACCTGTCTCTTAGGCACCGCTGCCGCTGCCGACGTTTTGCTGTGTGTAGCTGTCGGTGGTCGCCGTTGAATTAAAAAATGTGGGGGGGGGTGGGGGGGTGAGGATTTCGCGG
>NZ_JANSHN010000036.1:0-19420 GCF_047461655.1 Synechococcus sp. W55.1 | reverse complement strand
GGCCAGGAACTTCTTGAGTTTTCTCTATCTCGTCAGTGCTCTCTTTTGGCTCAAATGAAAGATCAACACAACCTAGGCAACGCCAACGCGAATGAACAAGATGGGATCCGCACCCATGCAGCGTCAAATGCAGCAGAAAAATGCGGTAGAACTTAAGGCAAGCCATCACGCAACCCTCTTGCACAGGCAGCCCCCCCATGGCCAACATGGCGCCCCGCCCACCCCACCCCACAGAGCCTGTCCGCATTGGCATTGTCGGCGCTTCCGGCTACGGAGGGGTGCAGTTGGTGCGGCTGCTGAGCGAGCACCCTGGCGTGCAGATCACCTACCTGGCTGGGCAAGACAGCGCCGGCAAGCGCTACGGGGATCTCTATCCCCAGTTGGCCCAGGCCGTGGATCTGACCGTTCAGCCGGTAGAGGTGGATCGTATTGCCGCCAACAGCGATGTGGTGTTTTTGTCTCTCCCCAATGGGCTGGCTGCCGAGCTGGCCCCGCCCTTGCTGGCCAAAGGGTGCAAAGTCTTAGATCTGTCGGCGGATTACCGCTTTCGCAACCTGGCCACCTACCAATCTTGGTACCGCATGGGTCAGACGGATCCCAACTGGCCCAGCCCTGCCTATCGCCAGGCCAATGAGCAGGCGGTCTATGGGTTGCCGGAACTTTACCGCGAGGCGATTGCCCAAGCCCAACTGGTAGGCTGTCCCGGCTGCTATCCCACTGCCTCGTTGTTGGCGGTTGCCCCTCTGCTGCGGCAGGGGTTGGTGGAGCTGGACAGCCTCATTTTCGATGCCAAATCCGGCGTTTCGGGGGCAGGTCGTACCCCCAAGGTGGGATCCCTGTTTGCCGAAGTGGACGGCTCTCTGGCAGCCTATGGAGTGGCCCAGCACCGCCATACGCCCGAGATCGAGCAAGCTTGCACCGACCTGACCCACACCCCCATCACCGTGCAATTTACGCCTCATCTGGTGCCCATGGTGCGGGGGATCCACGTCACGTTGTATGCCACCCTGCGGGATCCCGGCTTTGTGGGGGAAGATTTGCTCACCATTTACAACGCTTTCTATCGCCAATCTCCCTGGGTGAAGGTGCTGCCGCGGGGGGTCTACCCGCAAACCAAATGGGTCTCCGGCACCAACACCTGCATGATCGGGGTGGAGGTGGACAGCCGCACCAACCGCGTTATCGTCCTGTCGGTGATCGACAACCTGATGAAAGGGCAAGCAGGGCAGGCGGTGCAGTGTCTCAACCTGATGATGGGATGGCCGGAAACGTTGGGTTTGCCTCGGCTGGCGTTTTACCCCTAGCTATAATGCCGGTAATCCCCTTGAGGCCGGTTCTGTCCATGTCTGAACCTCTGGATCCCGCTTTGCCCCAAAATGCCTCGCCCAGCGCAAAGGTTGCCTCGGATCCCGTGAATGGTGCTGCTGAGGGCCTGAACTGGGAGGGGCTGTGGCGGCAACTGGAAGCAGGCTGGCAGGATCTGCCCCGGCGCTCTGAAGAGACGGTGCAACAAACCCTGGCTCGCCTGCAACTGGAGTGGGGCGGGCTGTGCCGAGAGGCGCGGGATCGGCTGCAAAGCGCTCTGGAACAGTCGAGAACGGCAGGATCCCCAGAGCCCGTCCACCGAGAGCTGCAAGCGCTCTTGCCCCTGCTCAACCCCTGCCAATGGGAAGTGGTCATCGGCTCTTTGCGGCGGGCTGCAGATCGAGCTTGGGTGGCCAGCCTACTGTATCACGGCTTACAGGAACCGGCCCATCCAGATGGGATCCCTTCTTGGGCTCAGACGCTAACCTCTGACCAACGCTCTGCTCTAGAGGCGATGAGTGCCCGTGCCTATGGCAACAGCCGCCTGCCTCTCGTGGTCGCGACAGCGGTGCAGAGCAACATGGACAAAGCCGGCCAGATCCAGGTGAAAGCCTCAGCCGCCCTGCTGGCCGCCTTGATCGCCATCGAGATCGGCAGTGTGGGTTCGGCAGGTGCCTTGTCCTTGCTGGGCACACCGGAGCTGCGCAAGCTCTTGAATGCCGAGGGCAAGCTGCGGCGAACTGGCTTAAAACAGGGACGAACTGCCCTCACAGAAGAAGAATGGCAAACGCTGCGCCGTTGGCTGGATCCCAAGGGATCCCCCCCCGACTGGTATCTCAATCTCACTCAAGTGGGGATCCAGACCACCCAAGTGGGGGACTATGCGGCACGGCGGCTGCGGGAGTTTTTCCAGAGTGAGTGGATTAAGCTCGTGATCCCCCCCTTGTATCACCTGGTCATCGATGCAGTGCGGCTACTGACGGGAGAAGTGTTTCTCAGTGTGGGCACCACCCTGGAATCGGCTTTGGAATCGGCAGAGGCAGAGCGGCGACTGGAGTTGGTGCTGCAAGCCTTGCCCCAGGCGCGGAACATTCCCAGACCCAACCAGATCCAGGCTGCCATCCCTGCTGTGGTGGAAGCTGCCGAGAAAATCCTCAGACCCCTGCTGGCCCGCCAGTTGATGACCGTGGCGGACATCTTCGATCCGCCCATTCGCAACGAGAGCTTAAATGAATTGGGGCGGCAGCTCAACCTGTGGAACCCCTTCCAGTTTCTGCTCACCTGGAGCACGGCTGGCTGGCTGGAGGCCCTTCTGGATCAGATCAGCGAGTTGCAGCAGACCTACCCGGAAATGCCCCTGTGGGAGAGCTATCGCCAGGGCCTTGAAACGGCAGTGCAAGCTCCACGGGTGATGGATCAGGCGGAGGCTCTGCGTCTAACGGCCAAGAGTCTGGATCCCAAGTTGGATCCCTTGGAAGATTGAGTAGATGATGCATAGGGAAGAAAATTTCCTACAGCATCCACAAAGTGAGGCTGGCAGGCTAGGTGGAATCTTTTCTACGCCAAAGACAAATCTGCACGGGTTGTAGAGGGTGGCCGGCGGACTGGTCTCCAGCCTATTCCCAAGTTAGCCATCCAGGCGGCTAGGAAAACTCCATCCACTCCACCAACTGGTTACCCCCATAAGCAAGGGGAGTGTCGAACAAAAACATGCGGGTCAAGGACGTGACCGGTAAGATCCAAGCAGGGATCCCCAAATAAAGAAACGAAGTAGAAACCAACGTGCAACATCAAGTTTTGGGGTTAGGCATTGCGGGGCTGGCGGCAGCGCGGCTGTTGCGGGCCCAGGGCTATGAAGTGCTGGTTTGGGATGAGCAAGATTCCCCTCTTCTCAGACAGCGGCAGGCTGAGCTCAATCAAGAAGGGATCCCGGTTCGGCTGGGGCAGCCTTTTCAACTGGCCGAAGGGGTGAAGCAGGTGGTGGTCAGTCCAGGCATTGCTTGGGATCACCCGCTGCTGCAGGAGGTGCGTCAACAGGGAATCCCGGTGGTGGGGGAGGCGGAGCTGGCCTGGATCTATCTTGACCACCTACCCTGGGTGGGGATCACCGGCACCAACGGCAAAAGCACCACCACGGCTCTGGTGGCGGAAATGTTCAAGGCGGCGGGGTTGCAAGGGATCCCCTGCGGCAACATTGGCCTGCCCCTGTCGCAAGTGGCTTTGGCAACGCTCCAGGGAAAGCTCAAGCCGGATTGGATCGTGGCGGAGCTGAGCAGCTATCAGTTGGAAGCCAGCAGCCGCCTCATGAGCAGTACTCCTGGAGGCCCGCCGCGTATTGGGGTGTGGACCACCTTCACCCCCGATCACTTAGAACGGCACGGGACGCTGGAGCGCTATGCCAGCTTCAAGGCTCGCCTTTTGGATCGGGCCCAGTGGCGGGTGCTCAACGGCGAGGATCCCTACCTGTGCCGCCGCCGGCAGGACTGGGAAAATACCTATTGGACTTCCCTTGTTGCTACCCAAGGCTGTTGTGACCGGGATCCCACCGCAACCCTTGACCTGCGGGAAAACCGCCTCTACATCCAGGGGGAGATGGTGGCGGAGCTGGAGGACTTTGCAGAACGCTGCCCTGGCCAACACAACCTGCAAAACCTGCTCTTGGCGGCAGCAGCAGCACGTCTAGCTGGGCTCCCCAACGCTGCCATTCAAAAAGCCATCCGATCTTTTGCCGGCATGCCCCATCGACTGGAGCGGGTGGCGCAAATCCAGGTGGGATCCACCCCTATCCGCTTTGTCAACGACAGCAAGGCCACCAACTACGAGGCCGGCTGGGTGGCGCTCAACGCCCTTTCCCCACCCATTATTCTGATTGCCGGAGGAAGGGCTAAGCAGGGGGATCCCGGCGCCTGGTTGCGGTTGATTCGGGCCAAGGTGGCCCGCGTGTTGCTGATGGGGGAGTCTGCCCCAGTGCTGGCAGAGGCCCTCCAGGGGATCCACTATACTGACGTTGAGCTGGTGCCAACCCTAGATGTAGCGGTGGAAAGAGCCTTTGCAGCGGCTTGTTCCCTTTCGCGTCAAGCTCAGAGCTTGGGGAAGCCCGCTCAGCCCATCACCATTTTGCTGTCCCCCGCCTGTGCCAGTTTTGACCAGTACTCCAGCTTTGAACACCGTGGCAACCATTTCCGAGCCTGCTGCCAAGCCCTCCAGGGATCCCTGGAATGCTGAAGCTCGCTGGCTGCGCTGGCTCACCTTGATCTGGCTGGTGCTGGGGCTGATGATGCTGTTTTCCGCTTCCTACCCGGTGGCTCAGCGGATCACTGGCGATGGCCTCTACTTTTTCAAGCGCCAATTGCTCTGGGCCGGGCTGGGTCTGGGTTGCTTCTGGGTTCTGGTGCGGATCCCATTGCGGCGCTGGTTCCCCTGGGCCGGGATCCTCTGCTTGCTGGGAGTTGGCCTGGTGTGGGCCACCCAGGTGCCGGGATTGGGGGTTTCCCGCCTGGAGGCCAGCCGCTGGCTGGATTTGAAGGTGATCCCTGTTATCCAGCCTTCAGAATTGCTCAAGCCCCTGTTGGTGTTGCAGGGATCCTGGATCTTTGGCCGCTGGTTTCACCATCCTCCCTGGTTCCGCATCCTCTGGGTGGTTATCTTCGCCTTTGCGCTCTTGGGGATCCTCGCCCAGCCCAACCTGGGCACCACGGCCATCTGCGGCCTTACCCTCTGGGCTATGGCTTGGACTGCCGGGATCCCAGCTTTCACCCTTTTGGCCACAGCGGGGCTGGGGATTCTGGCGGCTGTGGTGAGCATTCTCAGCAAAGATTACCAACGGCGGCGCATCCTGGCCTTTTTGGATCCCTGGGGCAATGCCCAAGGGGATGGCTACCAGCTGGTGCAAAGTCTGTTGGCCATTGGCTCTGGCGGCCTGTGGGGCAAAGGGTATGGCCTTTCCCAGCAAAAGCTGTTCTACCTGCCCATCCAATACACCGACTTCATCTTCTCGGTGTATGCAGAAGAGTTTGGCTTGGCCGGATCCCTGTTCTTTCTGGGGTTGCTGACTTTCTACACCTTGCTGGGCTGGCGGGTGATGGGGCGCTGTCGAGAGCTGACCATTCGCTTAGTAGCCTGTGGCTGCCTGATGTTTTTGGTGGGTCAGTCACTGATGAACATCGGCGTGGTCACTGGGATTTTGCCCACCACAGGCGTGCCCCTGCCTTTGTTCAGCCATGGGGGTAGCTCCATTCTGGCAGGGCTGATCACAGCAGGATTGTTGGTGCGGGCAGCCCGCGAAGCAAGATGAAGGGATCCTTTCACCCAAGCAGCAAACCCAGAGGGCCAGGGATCCCTATTGGTTGGCCTCTGCTTTAGACCGGCTTCTTATGCGGCAAAATCCAGAGCTGACGTTGCAACCGAGCCTAGATCCAGCCCATTTCATCCAAAACGAGGGCAAATACGGTCGCACAACAAGCCACCAACAGTGACACATGAGCCGGTTGACCGTGGGCAATGCAAACGCCGGCTGCCACCGAAGCGCCCGTAGCAGCGGAAAAGGTGCGACCTGCCCAATTGCCTTTGGAGGGTTTGTCAGAAGGATTGAATTTGTTAAACATTTTTACAGCAGAAAGAGGATACAAAAGGAATAAACTTCATTAGGAAACGGCCTCAGATTATCACCCCCCGACCTGACTCAAGAAGGATCCAAGGCCATTCTCAATATTTCTTCGCTTAGGCTTCAATCTTTCGTAAAATTGCGCTGAGATGCTCATAATCATCCCGCAACAGAGAGCTCAACTGCCGACCTGCCTGTAAAAGCCAGTTGCGATCTCGGTTCAGGATTCGGTAAGTCTGGCGGATCACGGCAGCCACCAGCTCATCGGTTGGGATCCCGTTAACCTGTAGCAGGGTGCGCAAAAACTCGAAAGAGCGGCAAAATTCCCTCACTTCCGTATCGGAGCAGAGATAAACCGGCTGGTGAATCTGGGGAGGCCGTGGCGGCAAGTACTGGTAGACTCGTCCCCCGCTGACAAAGCCGACAATGGCCGCGCGGAAATCGGTGCGCAACATGGCAAAAATTTGGGGCTGTTGCTCCCGCAGCTCCTGAGGGGAGAGGCCCAAAGCCCTGGCGCGGTGGACGGTGTCGATGGGGGCGATGGCGGCATAGCAAACCACCCCGTAGATTAGGTTGCCGGTCTCTTCGTCTTGGGAGCGCGTCCAACTGCCGAGAGCAGGCATGGGTGGGAAGGTCAGACGTTCCGGCTCGAAGCACTGGGCCACAAAGGTTGTGGTGTTGGCTTCCACCACTTCTCCAAAAGCAGAGGCTGGCTGGGGAGAGATGGCCTTGGCTCTCATCGCGATCTCAGGCTCCTCAAGGGTTGCTGCTGCAGAGGCCGGCGAAGGGAGGTGGAATTCAGACCCACAGACAAGTCAAGAGAAAATAGAATCTTTCTAGGTTTTAAGACTTGTGAAGATAGGGGCAATCCCCTCGCCCAACCTTTTACCCCTTCTGCAACATTTTTCCCATCCCCGGACGGCAACTCAGCAACTCAACGGCTTATGAGATCCTCATTGCTAAGAAAGTTAGCCGATTTTGGGGATCCCTGCGTAATATATTTTTTCACACGCTCCCGTGCAAATTCGCCATCCTGAGTATTAGCCGTTCTAAGTATTGAGCAGTTGGCGAGCGGAGGGAGAAACAATGAATGCTCAGCAACGCGGCCAAATCATCGCTTCTGAGTGGATGATCGACAGCCAAAACCCGGTACACTCCATTTCTCGGCTCAAGCGCCGGGCAACCTATTCCGATGTAACCCTCTGGTGGTTGGTGGTGCAGCTAAACCTGATGGAACAAAACTCTATTCATACCGATCACCGATAGAATGGACGGCGCAAGAACAATCGGCCACAAGAAAATCCCAGCCCAGGGATATCCCGG
Organism: Synechococcus sp. W55.1; assembly: GCF_047461655.1. Lineage (NCBI taxonomy): Bacteria > Bacillati > Cyanobacteriota > Cyanophyceae > Synechococcales > Synechococcaceae > Synechococcus > Synechococcus sp. W55.1. The sequence goes on along the minus strand of NZ_JANSHN010000036.1, from coordinate 12,189 downwards.
ATCCCAAACCCAACCTTAAAACTTAAAAAAAACAAAAGAAGAGCTGAATGTTGAGTGGGGCTGCTCCTCAAACACCAGCTCTTCTGGACAGAGAAGAAGTAGATAGAGAAAGACCGAACAAAGGGAAGCCGAGCCCTCGACCTCCTTTCAATCCTCCAGGGGCAGAGCTGCCACCTGGGCCGGTTGCACTGGCGAGGGGAAGAAAGGCCGCTGCACGATTTCAGTTGCCAACACACTGCGCAACTGGGCAGCTACCGCCACCGTCGTGACATCGTAGGTTTGGGTAGCCAGGCGCGGGTAGAAGCCAATGCCGAGAATCGGCAACAGCAGACAGAGGGCCACCGCCATTTCTCGCGGACGCACATCCCCCAGGTAGTCTTCCAAAACCAAGCCGGGATCCTGAGCCCCGTAGAACACCTGCCGCAGCATGGAGAGCAAGTAAATGGGCGTCAGAATGATGCCCACTGCCGCCAGCAGGGCAATTCCCGCTTTGAAGGTCGGCGCATAGGCATCGCTGGTGGTCAAGCCCAAGAACACCGTCAGCTCACCCACAAATCCACTCATGCCCGGCAGCGCCAAAGAGGCCAGGGATCCCGCCGTAAACAGGGCAAAAGCCTTCGGCATCTGCTTGGCCAACCCTCCCAACTTGTCGAGGGCAAGGGTGTGGGTGCGCTCGTAGGTGATCCCCGTCAGGAAGAACAAAACTGCAGCGATCAGACCGTGGGAGATCATTTGCAGCACTGCCCCATTGATGCCCAGCTCCGTAAAGGCGGAGATCCCGATCAACACAAAGCCCATGTGGGCGATGGATGAATAGGCCAAGCGCCGCTTGAGATGGTTCTGACCGAAGGCGGCCAACGCCCCGTAGATGATGTTCACCACACCCAACACCGCCAGCACCGGGGCGAAGTACACGTGGGCTTCCGACAACATGCCCACATTCACGCGGATCAGGCCATAGCCCCCCATCTTGAGCAGAACCCCCGCCAAGATCATGGAAATGGGAGCAGAGGCTTCGCTGTGGGCATCCGGCAGCCAGGTGTGCAGCGGGAAAATCGGCAGCTTCACCCCAAAGGCGATCAGCAAAGCCGCATACACCAACAGCTCCAAGGCCACCGGGTAAGACTTAGCGCTCAGCTCTGCCATCTCCAGGCTAAAGCCCTCGCCATAGAAGGCCATTGCCAGGGATCCCACCAAGATAAAAATGGAGGCGGCGGCGGTGTAGAGGATGAACTTGGTGGCGGCGTACTGGCGCTTCGGCCCACCCCAAATGGAGATGAGCAGATAGACCGGCACCAGCTCAATCTCCCACATCAGGAAGAATAGAAGCATGTCCTGCGCCAGAAATACGCCCACCTGGGCACCGTACATCAGCAGCAGCAAGAAGAAAAACAAACGCGGCTTGTGGGAGAGATTCCAAGCCGCCACAATCGACAGGGTCGTGATCAAACCGGACAGCAATACCAGCGGCAAGGACAGGCCGTCCACCGCCAGCGACCAGTGGAATCCAATTTGGGGCACCCAGGCGTAGCGCTCCGCCAGTTGCAGAGAAAAGTCCTGCAGGTCATAGTGCCGCGCAAAGACATAGGCCATCAGGCCCAAATCAAAAGCCCCCACAGCGAGGGCATACCAACGCACCCAACGGCTCTGGGGGATCAAGGGGATCCCAAAGGCTGCCAGCAGAGGCAAGAGCACCAGCACCGACAGCCAGGGAAACTCAAGAGGATTGCTCATGACCAGGAATAAATACTCATGCTCGATACCTCAATGATATGAAGCTGTGTAAACAAATGGGAAGCGATATTTACAAAAAAATCTGCGCAATAGCGCAGATCTCGAGAAGGTTTCTCCAATGCCAATCATCGAGGATCCTCAAGGGATCCGGCGCGATAGCGCTCCGTCGGGTGGATAGGCCGCCCGAGCTGGCCAGGGATCCTCCGGCCAAGCAAGATCTCGGCTCCTGAACTCCCCCGGTACCTGGGGGGGTCTACTCATCTTCGGCAAAGACAAAGCGGTGTAGCTCGTCCAGAGTGGGCTCTGGGCTTTCCAGGGCGAAAAGAACCGCGTCCTCAATCACGGCGCTGACCTCCGCGTGGATGGCTTGGAAGTCTGCCTCGGACATTAGGTTGTGCTCCAGGGCATAGCGTTCCAGTTGTTTAATGGGATCCCGCTGCCGCCAGAACTCTTTTTCCTCAGGACTGCGCAGCTCGTCAGGGTCGGCAAGGGAATGGCCCCGAAAACGATAGGTGATGCACTCTAGCAAGGTGGGGCCTTCTCCGGCGCGGGCGCGGGCAATGGCCTGTTGGGCCGCCTCTCGCACCGCCAGCACATCCATCCCATCCACCTGGTAGCCGGGCATGCCAAAAGCTGGGCCCTTGCGGTAGATATCGGTGTCGGAAGTGGAGCGCTCATGGGCCATGCCAATGGCCCAGAAGTTATTTTCCACCACATAGATGATGGGCAACTTCCAGAGGGCAGCCATGTTGAGGCACTCGTAAAACTGGCCGTTGTTGCAGGCTCCATCCCCGAAGAAGCAGGCGGTTACCTGGTCGGTGCCCCGATATTTGGCAGAAAAAGCAGCCCCCGTCGCCACTGGGATCCCTTCGGCCACAAAGGCATAGCCCCCCAAGAAATTGTGCTCCGCCGAGAAGAGGTGCATGGAACCACCCCGACCCTTGCTGCAGCCGGTGGCCTTGCCGAACAACTCTGCCATGACCGCCCGCGGCGGGATCCCGGTGCTGAGGGCATGCACATGATCGCGGTAGGTGCTGCACACGTAGTCGGTGGGCTTGAGCGCCTTGATCACCCCCGTAGAGACGGCCTCTTGGCCGTTGTACAGATGCACAAAGCCGAACATCTTGCCCTTGTAGTACATTTCGGCGCACTTGTCTTCAAACAGGCGGCCCAGCACCATGTCTTCATAAAGAAGACGAGCCTCTTCGGCAGAAATGCGAGCAGTTGTGGAGCGCGAAGTAAGTTCTTGAACCATGCTGCGGTGCAACGAATCAGAGGTATCTTAGGCGGTCAGCAGTGAGCTTTGCGGTTTGCCCATTATCTCATGCTCCAGTCTGTCTGCCACCTTACCTGGAAATCCCATCCTGCAGGGCCGAAAGCGGTTGTTTCGAGGCCAAGGGAGTTAAACTGAAAGGCTAGGGCAAGAGGCGTTTCCATTGCAGCAGCCGCATCAGGACTCCGTCCCGCAAACGCGAATCTTGAACACCAGAGGGGGGGTTTCTTCTGCTCTCGGCTTGGACGTCGATCTGCTGGAGCCGGGGGCAAGAGGTATTTGGCCAGCCAACGTGACGGGGTGCGCCCATGGGAGCCCGTTGGGTTAGCGGTTTTGCGGCGGTGTTGTTTGCGTTGGCGGTCACCCTGCTAGGGGGCTGGTATTTTACTGCAGCCATTGGGCTAATCATTTTTTTGGCCCAGTTGGAGTTTTTTCGCTTGGTGCAAGCCAAAGGCAATGCGCCGGCCATGCGCACCACCATGTTTTCCAGCCAGGTGCTGGTGATTTTGCAGCAGGTGAGGCCGGAGTGGACCAGCCCTGCCTTTATCGTGGCGGGATCGATCATCTGTTTTTATTTGCTCTTTAAGCCCAAGGTGGCCACCATTGCCGATATTGCCACCTCAATTTTGGGACTGTTTTACTGTGCTCTGCTGCCCAGTTTTTGGATTCGGGTCAGGGCTTTGTCTTTATCCAAGGGCATTGGCGAAGGGCTATGGATTACGCTGTTGGCCATTGGCTGCGTGATCGCCGCAGATGTAGGGGCCTACCTGTGTGGTCGGGCCTTTGGGCGCACCAAGCTCTCCATCCTCAGCCCGAAAAAGACGGTGGAAGGGGCGGTAGCCGGGATTGCCGCCAGCATGACCCTTGCGGTGGTTGGAGCCTATTACCTGGGCTGGCCGTGGAGCTGGTTGAGTGGGGGCATTCTGGGGTTTTTGATTGGGTTAACCAGCCTGCTGGGAGATCTCACAGAATCTCTGATGAAACGGGATGCAGGGGTGAAAGATTCCGGGGATCTAATCCCGGGCCACGGTGGCATCTTGGATCGGGGAGACAGCTATGTGTTCACCGCGCCACTGGTGTTTTACTTCATGGAATGGCTCAACGCTTACTCTGGGCTCTAGAGCCATCTCGTAAGCCTGCCAAAACCCAAGAACGCACACCAGTTACAAGTGGAGGAGTCCTCAATTCAAAATGGCTTGGCACTCGGGAGCCTCTAAAAACTCGTCCGGCGAAATGAGGTATCCTGGAGGCGCAGTCACAGGCACGAACCCCTCCAAGTTCAACTCGGTTTCGTCGTAAACCACCAGTTGGCTGATACTGAAAGTGTGATGTTTGTCTACCTCTACCTCGAGAATGCGGGCTTTTCGCTGGATAATCTGGGGGGTTTCTACTTCTAGTTCAGAAGGGGTTGAGGGGCTATCTAGGCCAAAGATGAGCTCTCCACTTCGACCGACGAGAATTGCCTCCAGGCTACCGGGCTTTCCTGCACCTACAAAGCAAAAAAAGTAGTCAGAGTGCGGGGTAAAATACAGGCCTATCAGGGGTAGTAGAGGCGGCCAGGATTGTTCATCCGGATGAAGGCGAGCACTGAAGCAAGCTTCATAACCTGCCAGAGAGCCTGGTTCAAAAGGCTCCCCACGACAAAGTAGAATGTCTCTCTCTGATCTCTTCCAGTCCTGTTGCGCCAAGGCAGGGATCCCAGGGGATAGAGCCATCAGAGCCATCAGGACCGTTGCCGTCAATGATCTGGACATAACGCCGTACCCAAAGCTGAGGATGGTAGTACCCTAGCTCGAAATCCCTCTCTAGCCGTGTGATTAGGGTCAAGACCGATGGGCCACTCTACCCCGAAGGGCAAAGGGTTGAACTGCTACTCTATAAAGTGATTCATCAAAGTGATTCATCCTTCTCAGCCGTTGGCCTATTCTCCCCATGACTGCTGCAATTTCCTCTGTCAACCTGCCCAGCCAGTACAACCCCTTCGAGACCGAGCCGAAGTGGCAGCGCTTTTGGGAGGAGAAGGGCTTTTACGTGGCGGATCCCAAGGCGCCGGGAGAGGCCTTTAGCATGGTGCTGCCCCCGCCCAATGTGACGGGCAACCTGCACATGGGCCATGCTTTTGCCTTTACCCTGCCGGATGTGGTGACGCGCTACAAGCGCATGCGCGGCTACAACGTGCTCTGGCTCCCCGGCACAGACCATGCCAGCATCGCCGTGCACACCATCCTGGAAAACCAACTGCGCCAAGAGGGGAAGACCCGCTTCGATCTGGGCCGCGAGGCTTTTCTGGAGCGAGCTTGGGCTTGGAAGGAGCAGTCGCAGGGAGCTATCAAGAGCCAATTGCGGCGGCTGGGTCTCTCGCTGGACTGGACGCGGGATCGCTTTACCCTCGACGAGGGGCTGAGCCGGGCGGTAACCGAGGCGTTTGTGCGGCTATACGAGGCGGGGTTGATTTACCGGGGCGAGTATTTGGTGAACTGGTGCCCGGCCACCCAGTCGGCGGTGTCAGACATTGAGCTAGACGACAAAGAGGTCAAGGGCCACCTGTGGCATTTTCGCTATCCCTTGGCCGAGGATCCCAGCCAGTATCTGGTGGTGGCCACCACTCGGCCCGAGACCATGCTGGGGGATACGGCGGTGGCGGTGAACCCCCAAGACGAGCGCTATTGCCATCTCATCGGCCAGTTCATTCGCCTGCCCATTAAAAATCGCCTCATCCCCATCATTGCGGATGAGTATGTGGATCCCTCCTTTGGCTCCGGGTGTGTGAAAATTACCCCGGCCCACGACCCCAACGACTTTGAAATCGGCAAACGGCACCAATTGCCCTTCATCAACATCCTCAATAAAGACGGCACCCTCAACGAAAACGGGGATCCTTTCACCGGCCTAGATCGCTTTGTGGCCCGAGAAAAGGTGGTGCAGTGGTTTGCCGAACATGGCCTGCTGGAGAAGGTGGAGGACTACACCCACACCGTTCCCCACAGCGACCGCGGCGGCGTGCCCATCGAGCCTTTGCTTTCCATTCAGTGGTTTTGCGATGTCTCGGGGATGGGGGCTCGCTGTTTGGAAGAGGAATACCAACGAAATAGCCCCCGCTTTATCCCTGAGCGCTGGACCAAAGTCTACACGGGCTGGCTGGAAAAGCTGCGCCCCTGGTGCATTTCTCGGCAGTTGTGGTGGGGCCATCAGATCCCAGCTTGGTATCCAGTCCTCAATGGCCAGCTTCTCGAGGATCCCCAAGCTTTTGTGGTGGCCCGCAACGGCGAGGAAGCGCTGCTCAAGGCACGGGAAAAGTTTGGCCCAGAAGTTGAGCGGGTGGAACAGGATCCCGATGTGCTGGATACCTGGTTTAGCTCTGCTCTGTGGCCCTTTTCAACCCTGGGCTGGCCGGAAGAGACCGAGGATTTCAAACGCTACTATCCCAACTCCCTGATGTCCACGGGCTTTGACATCATTTTCTTCTGGGTGGCCCGCATGGCCATGATGGGATCCCAATTTACCGGCCAGATTCCCTTCAAAGACGTGTACATCAATGGCCTGGTGCGGGATGAGCACGGCGCCAAAATGTCCAAGACCAAGGGGAATGGTATCGATCCCCTGGAGCTTCTGGACAAATACGGCACCGACGCCCTGCGCTATGCCCTGGTCAAAGAGGTGGTGGGGGCAGGGCAGGATATCCGCCTGGCCTACGACCGCAAGACGGGGGAGAGCGCCAGCGTGGAGGCCGCCCGCAACTTTGCCAACAAGATCTGGAACGCCTCCCGCTTTGTGTTGATGAACTTGGAGGGGCAAACCCCTGCCCAACTGGGATCCCCTGTTCCTGAAGCGCTGGAATTGGCCGATCGCTGGATCCTGTCGCGGCTGCACTCCACGGCCACCCAAGTTATCGCCGAGCTGGAAGCCTATGGCCTGGGCGAGGGGGCGCGCCTGCTCTACTCTCTCATTTGGGATGACTTTTGCGACTGGTACATCGAGCTGGTCAAGCCCCGGCTGCGGGGAGAAGACCTGGCTTCCAAACGCGCAGCGCAGCAGGTGCTGGCCACCGTTTTGGAAACCATTCTCAAGCTGCTGCACCCCTGGATGCCCCACATCACCGAGGAGATCTGGCAGCTGCTCACCCAGGCCAACCAAACCACCTCTATCTCCGTGCAGCCCTATCCCACCCCAGATCTCAGTTGGATCGACCCTCAACTGGAGCGGGAGTTTGGCTTGGTGATCCAAACCATTACCAGCCTGCGCAACCTGCGGGCAGAAGCCGGCCTCAAGCCCCAGCAGGCCGTCACCGCCCTCCTGGTTACCGACGATCCCACCCAGCAGCAAATTCTCAGGGCTGCCCAAGCCTACATCCGGGATCTAGCTAAGGCTGAGGCTTTGGAGATTACGGGATCCCTGGCCACGGAGCCCAAACAGGTGGCGGCTGCAGTGGTGGGCACGGTGCAGGTGCTGATGCCCTTGGCAGGACTGGTGGATGTGGAAGCGCTGCGGGCCAAGCTGCAAAAAGACCTGGCCAAGCTGGAAAAAGAGGCCCAAGGGATCCGCGCCCGCTTGGAGAACCCCAATTTTCTCAACCGGGCCAACCCTGAAGTGGTGCAAGCCAGTCAGGAACAACTGGCAGAGCTGGAAGCCCAGATGAGGTTACTGGGATCCAGGCTGGAGAAGCTGGGCTGAGATGGCATCAGCGCAGGCAGAGCGGCGGGGTGATGAAGGCAATCTTCCCAGGATTTGGAAAAATCGGAGTGGCGAGCCCCTACTTCTGTGTTAGGATAGGGGACGAGATCGTTGTCGGTTGTAGTGCTCGTTTCTTCTAGTCTTGACGGATTTTCACGTTTTGTATTGGCAGACGGCTCTCCGAACATCTCACCCTTTGTTACTCTCTCTTTCGGAGATCGTCTATGTCGATTTATGTTGGCAACCTTTCCTTTAAGGTGACAGAAGCGGATTTGACCGCTGTTTTTGCTGAGTACGGTTCTGTCAAGCGGGTGCAAATCCCCACTGACCGCGAGACAGGCCGCATTCGGGGCTTCGGGTTTGTGGAAATGAGCTCTGAAGCAGAGGAGCAGGCTGCCATTGCTGCTCTGGATGGGGCGGAATGGATGGGGCGCGACCTCAAGGTGAACAAAGCTCGTCCCCGGGAAGAACGCCCCACCTCAGGTTTCCGCTCTGGTAACGCGAACAGTGGCGGCGAGCGGCGGCGGAGTTTTCAATCTCGCTATTGAAACGCCTGCTGAGGCTTCCCGGTGCTGGGCAAGAGATTCTCAGTTGAGCTTGTTTTGAAGCGCAGCACCAGGATCCAGCTGTTTCTCTAGCCTGCTTCCATTGTTCCAACAGAGGAGTTGATGAGGGATCCCGATCAACTCCTCTTACTCTTAAGATTCTTCCTTGCTCCCTGAGAGAGGAAAATAAAACGCTTGGCTTGGGTTACGGCGAGTTCGGGGATCCCTCTGGCCAAGGATCTGTCAGGTCGGCGGTCAAGGGATCCCAGTCCCATCCCCAATCGCGGGCAATGGCCTGAGTAATCCCCAGTTGTCCGTGGCTGGGGTAGCGGGCCAGGGCTACCACCAGATCAACAAGCTGCTCACCGGCAGGGATCCGGCCAAAGATGTGCAGCCCATCGCGAATCTGGGATTCTTTTAGCTCGCAGAGATAGCCATCCAGGCGATTCCAATCTTCTTCTTTTTCCAAGTTGAACTGCTGGTCTAGATGCTCGGCTCGAACCAGCTCCTGAATCTGGGCGCGAATCAGCGGGCAGCGGCCTGGATCCATCTGTTGGGCCTGCACGTACTCATCCATCAACCGTTCCAAGTCCGCCAGGGGGCCGTACAGCTCAGCACGAGTAAGGGGCGGGGTGAGGTGGTCGATAATCACTGCCTGGGCTCGCCGCTTGGCCTGGGATCCCTCTCCCGGATCGTTGACAATGAAGGGGTAGAAGTGGGGCAGCGGCCCCAGGGCCATCTCCGGGTAGCAGGTGGCGGAAAGGGCGGATCCCTTGCCGGGCAGCCATTCCAGGTTGCCGTGCTTGCCCACATGCACCACCGCTTGAGTGCCGAAGACCTGCCGCAACCACAGGTAAAAAGCCAGGTACTCGTGGGGGGGCACCAGATCCGGGGCGTGGTAGTTCAACGAGGGATCCCGGTCGTAGCCCCGCGGGGGCTGGATGCCAACAAAAACGTGCCCCAACTGGAGACCGGCGATGGGGATGTTTTGGGCGGGCGGATTCCCCCATTGCTGAATGAGGTTGGCTTGGATGGGCTCAGGCAGGTGGGCAAACCAATCTCGATAAAGGGCAGCAGAAAGCCATTGGCGAGCGGGGCGCAGGGATCCCAGCGGGTCATAGGTTTGGCCCTGGGTGAGCCAGCGGATGAGCTCATCTCCTGTCTGCGGCAGGGGCCCCACCCGGTAGCTGGATTCCGCCAGGACCTTGAGGATCTCCACGCAGCTTGCCGGTGTATCCAACCCTACCCCATTGGCCAACCGCCCGTCCCGGCTGGGGTAGTTGGCCAAAATCAGAGCCAGACGGCGCTGGTTGGCAGGGGTGCGCCGCAGTTTCACCCAGTTGGCTGCCAGATCTGCTACAAACTCCACCCGATCCGGCACAGCCGCATAGGCCACCACCTCCGTTTGCAACCGGGGATCCCGCTGTTGAACCGCTTTGAAGGAAATGGTGCGGCTGATGATGCGCCCATCCACCTCCGGCAAAGCCACATTCATGGCCAGATCCCGCGCCCCCAATCCCCGCGTGGAGTTCTCCCAGCTCTGCCGGGATCCACCGCTGAGGATTACCTGCAAAACAGGCACATCCAACTCCTGCCACAGCCTCACGTCGGGCTGGTGGCTGTCCAACCGCGCCAGAGAAAAGCTGGTGGTGTTGAGCAACAGGTCAATCTGGCTGCCAAAGTGATCCCGAATGGCCTGGGGCAAGTCGGGATCTTGAAGGCTGTAGGTGTAAAGGCACAGAGGCTGCAGCCCCCGCTCCACCAAGGCTTTTGCCAATTGATCCACCGGCTCTGTATTCCCCGCCAGAACATGGGCCCGGTAGAGTAAAATCCCCACCTTGGGAGCTTGGGGATCCGTCGGCGAGGCTACGGGAGGTTGGTAGATCCCAAGACGAGGCAACCCTTGTGGATCCGGCGCCGAATATTGGCCCCCTAGGAACTCCCCAGCCAGCAACAGCAGACAGGCAGCCACATTCTCCGCTCCCCCCTCCAGCCAGTACCGCCACACCCGATCCGCCACCGCCAGGGGCACAGTGGAATGGCTCACCAAATCCCAGTCGGGGCGATCGTCCCCAGGAATGACGATCAGGGTGGATCCCTCCTCGGCGGCCACCTGCTTGGCTACCTCCAGGCCATAGCTCCAGTAGGCCCTTCCCCCCAACAGGCGGATCAAGATTAGCCGGGCCTGCCGCAGCACCTTCTCGGCGTAGTCATCCAGGCTGAGGGGCTGTTGCAACTGCAGCAGATTAGCTGCCCGTATGGCCGGAAAGTCTTGGGGCAAAAGACGGATGGCCGCGCTCAAAGCCGTCAGGTCCGTATCGGCTGCCGAGAGAACAACAATGGGAGCAGGATCCTGCTCCAGGAAAATGACCCCGGACTGGGTGGGATCCCATCCCCCTGGCAAAGCAGCTATTCGGTGCATGGCCGCTCTCCCAAGGGAAGGAAGCTCAGGCTTAGCGACTGTACTTGAAGCACAGAAGCACCCCAGCTCCCAGCGCTCAACTGGTCAGGAAGGGCTCCCGTAGTGGTTCCCGCTACCCAAGCATTGCCCTGTCCAAAGTGCTCCGCACCGCTGGCGCGATCGACAGCAATAGAGTCAGCCACCTCATTCGCAGGAGTTCCGAACTGGCGAGCCCACTCGATTGAATGCGAACCGTAGGCTCTCAGAAGAATTGAACTGGCAAAAAAAGTTAAAGCACTTGCGAAAACTACCCTGCCCACCCTTTTTTTCATATCCTTCAAGTCCCCCCTTGCCGACTAGGGCAGCACCGCCTAGAGCCTAGCATGGGGCAGCTTTCTGCTGGCTACTGGGGTGTTGAGCTGCCGCAGAGGGATCCCGCCCTAGCAAAGCCTCAGCCTAACGAGCGTATTTGAGTACAAAGGCATCTTTCATGCCCGCAAGGACTCCGTCCCGCTGACGCGAAAGGACTCCGTCCCGCTGACGCGATCGGGGTTGGTCAGGAAAGGCTCCCCAAGTTACCCCCGCCACCCAAAGATTTCCCCTTCTATCCGAAGCAAGAGAACCGATCCATTGACATTCTCTCCCGCCTAAAGGCGAGGGATTCTTTCCCGGTTTGTGAAACGACTTTCACTTGCCGGGCTACATTGGGCGTGAGGCCAATACCTCAACCCAATGGGGGATGCCATCACCCCAACTACTGGGACATCGAACTGCCCCAGATACTTCCGTCTCAAATTCACTGCACCCACACCGTCGCGGTGAAACCTAAAGCCACAGGCTCGGCAATGATACTCCCTACCACTGGGCTTGTGGAGCATGTTGCAGCGCGGGCACTTCTGCGAGGTGTACCGCTCCTCTTGCAACACCACCCGCATCCCCAACTGCTCTGCCTTGTAGGTGAGCATCCGCCGCACCTGTCCCGACAGCATTTGGTGGATTTTCTGGTTGGCTACCTTGTTGTACTGGGCCGACCGCCGGGTATCCCGGATGTCCCCAATCACAACCGTCTGCACGCCTCTTGCTTGGAGCGTGGAGACCAACCTGGTCGTCTGCTTGTGGAGAATGTCCGCCATCTGCTTTGCCAGCCTAGCTAACTGACGCTGCTTAGAACGAACTAACCGCTTCCACCGCCGTGAGTCTCTCTTCTTGCGAGCCATTAGCCTGGAGAGCTTGCCCTTCAGCTTGTTCTGGTAACGCCTTTGGGAACGCAGCAACCGCCCGTTGGCTATGAAAGTTTCCTTCCCATCGTGGGCAACGGCCAGATGCACTTCTCCCAAATCCACCCCTGCCACTTCCCCGGCCTTTGGTGTTTCCTCTTCTTTCCTCTCCGCCTGCCGTTTGCTGAGGTCGTAGCAGGCCCGCAGCTCGTACTGCTTGCCGTCCCAGCCGATTTCTACTTGGACTGGAGTCTCCCACGCCCAAGAAATGACCACAGGCGGGTTGGTCTTGCCGTTGGAAAGAACTAACTTCCCACCCCGAACCCTAATGGCAGAGGACTTCCAGAT
>NZ_JANSHN010000035.1:0-19670 GCF_047461655.1 Synechococcus sp. W55.1 | reverse complement strand
TAAAAAAGCCAATATCTTCTGCCATTTGTTTTCATCTAAAAAAACCAACTTCATCCTCTTTCCTCTATAAATTATTCCCTCTATCCTAACATAAGATCAACACGACCTAGAACCTCGTTGATACTCTCCGTTCTGAAAACGAATCCGCTCTACTCCATCCAGAGTGGCTATGAGATATTCGGCATTTAAGATTGCCCGTTTATCTATTGTCGTACTTGCCCCTGCAACGGCCATTGAGATTAGGCAGCTACCCAAAAGGTTGAAAATTAACTTCAAAGCCATCCTTTTGTTGGCCATTTCTTGGCTCCTTCGGGCAGGAGTTCTTGGAGGAAAACATCACCCGCTCCTATTAAACCTAGACAGGGCAAGGAGTGCAAGACCTTGATGGACTTGCAAGATTTGAGAACCTCCCTCGGCTACTCTGTAGCTAGAGCTGCTAGATAGGGAGCCCTCTTGGGAGCGAGCAGCTCCTGTCCCTTTCTCCAGCTATTTGGCCAGCCTCGACCAAGCGGTTGCTGACTATGTCTCCCTCTGCCTGGCGCTTTATTCTCCTCCTCGGCATTGTGAGCTTGTGCGCTGACGCCACCTATGAAGGGGCACGCAGCATTTCTGGGGCTTTTTTGGGATCCCTAGGGGCCAGCGGCACAGTGGTGGGCCTGGTGGCCGGCGGGGGGGAGCTATTGGCCTATGGCTTGCGGTTGGGGGTGGGCTATTGGAGCGACCGGCTGAGCAGGGATCCCTTGCACCGCAGTCGGGGGCACTGGCAGCTCACCACCTTGGGCTATGTCATCAACACGGCGGTGATCCCGGCTTTGGCCTGGGCGGGCAGTTGGCCTTGGGCTGCTTTGCTGTTGCTGGCCGAGCGGACGGGCAAAGGGATCCGCACCCCGCCGCGGGACGTGTTGCTTTCTCATGCAGCCCTGCAGGTGGGTCGGGGCTTGGGGTTTGGCCTGCACGAGACCCTAGATCAGATTGGGGCGGTGGGGGGGCCGCTGTTGGTGGCGGCAGTTCTGAAAGTCGGCTATGGCTTCCGGGGTGGGTTTTTGGCCTTGGGGATCCCGGCGGCAATAGGACTGGGGGTTTTGGGGCTGGCGCAATGGCTCTATCCCAGCCCACGAGACTTCGAGCCGGAGCCGGAGATGACCTCGGCAAAAGGCTTGCCCAGAGTTTTCTGGCTGTATCTGCTGGCGGCAGCCTGTGTGGCCATGGGGTTTGCCGATTTTCCCCTCATTGCTTTCCATCTGCAACGACAGTCGGGAAGCGATGGAGCAGGGATCCCTTTGCTGTATGCCCTGGCTATGGGGGTGGATGCCCTGGCCGCCCTGGGATGTGGCTGGCTGTTCGACCGCGTGGGGCTGTGGAGCTTGCTGGGAGCGGTGGCGGTATCGGCTGGATTTGCGCCGCTGGCCTTTTCCGGTACCTATGCTCTGACGGTGCTGGGCATGGTGCTCTGGGGAATTGGTTTGGGGGCCCAAGAATCCATCATGAAGGCGGCGGTGGCCGGTATGGTAGCTCCCGAGACGAGGGGCTTTGCCTTTGGCCTGTTTACCAGTGTCTATGGATTGGCTTGGTTTGTGGGCAGCGCCCTGATGGGGGTGCTTTACGATTTCTCCCTGACTGGCTTAGTGCTCTTTTCGGTAGTCACTCAAGGGCTGGGGGCGGCTATCCTGCTGGCTCTAGTGTCCAGGAGGCAGGCCGAGGTGGGCTGATGAAAAGCCCCTGCACCAGATTACGGTGCAGCTCTTCGGGGGTTTCGTTTGTGCTAGTGGTGAGGAGCACCATCCCCTCAGGTTTTGGGCCACCTCCAGGAGCTTTTGTCAGAACCCGATTTTCAGAACTGATCCTTCATACCGCGCAGGCGAGCGAAGACCCGCACCGGATCCTGGAGCCCGGTGGCAGCTTGCAGAGCCGGCTGATCCCAGCGCAAGAAGGGGTTGGTGCGTCGCTCCTCGCCCATAGTGCTGGGTACTGTTGGGGATCCCGATTGGCGCAGGGCGGCCACCTTTTGGTAACGGGCCTGCAGGTCGGGATTTCCCCCATCCACCGTCAGGGCAAACCTGAGGTTGTTGAGGGTGTATTCGTGGGCACACCACACCCGCGTCGGTTCAGGCAACTGGCGCAGTTGATCCAGGGATCCCACCATCTGCTCCGGCGTGCCTTCAAACAGCCGCCCGCATCCCCCGGCAAACAGGGTATCGCCACAGAAGAGATCCCCACTCTCGGGAAAGTAATAGGCAATGTGACCCCGGGTATGGCCGGGCACAAACAGCACCGTTGCTTGCCGGCCCGCGAATTCCACTGTTGCTCCCGCCCGCAGCTCCACCGTCTGGCCGGGGATCCGCCCCCGATCCGCCTCGCCGGCATAGACGGCAGCCTGAGGATAGCGGGCCAAAAGCTGCCGATTTCCCCCCACATGGTCGTGATGGTGGTGCGTGTTGAAAATGGCCACCAGCTCCGCCCCCAGCTCGGTCAGCTTTTCCAGCACAGGCTCGGCCACTGCCGGATCCACCACGGCTGCTGTCGCGGTGTCAGAATCGTAGAGCAGATAGATATAGTTATCGCGCAGGGCGGGCAACTGAAGAACGCGCATGGCTCGGCTAACTTTCAAAAATGGCCTGCTCTACATCCTGCCGGCTGAGGGAATAGGGAAAAGATAAAGTTTTCGTGTTGCCGTCTGGGTAGGTGTATCGCACCCAAATGCTGGTTTCTTCCAGACGCAAAATGGCTTTCCAGCCAGGCCGCTCGCAAAACCATTGCTCCACATCTTGAGGGTCGCGGGTGCAGCCCTGATCCTCTAGCCAGCGTTCGATGATGTGGAGGGGGTGATTATACAGGGGCGTAGTTGCGGGGGGCAAAGGCATGGCGAGATTTGAGAGGCGAGATTTGAGAAAAGCAGTCCAACACAGAGTCAACGGCCTATGTTCATTCAAGCACTCCTGATACAGAATCCGAGAACTCCGTCCCAATGCCGTACCAAGACGGTGGGGAGTGCCCACAGAATCAGCTTGCCCCACTCTCTCGCAGCCAAGCGAGGACACCTGCCAACACCAAACACACAACCAGGGTGGATCCCATCAGCAGCAGGGCACACAGCTCGCCAGCCGAAAGTGGGCGGGTTTCCATACGCAGCTCTAGAGAATCGGAACCAAGGGATCCCGTCATGCTCAGAGATCCCGTGTTGGCAGTCACCGCCCGTAAGCTGGCATCGTAGATGGCCCGTTTCGTCGGGTTGCTGAGGACAAGGTAGGCCTCCTGCAACTCTTGAAAGCAGCGAATGGCCACTTCCGGGGCCAGGGGAGAAGTATCGGGATGGTAGCGTTTGCTCAACTGCCGATAAGCCCGCCGGATGGCCTCAGGAGACGCCCCTGGAGACAGGCCCAACCGTTGGTAGTAGGTGAGGGAGGTCAACGAGCGCATGCAGGCTAATGGATAAGCGAGACGGTAGGGTCAGCAGAGCGCTTCTCCAGGGAGCTAGACCTTAATCCAGTGTATTACTCGTGCAGCCGCCGGGATCCCCGCAGCAAGCCTCAATAGAGCTTTATTCTTCTTCCTCTTCTTCGGACTTGGCTTTGGGGTAGTAGAAGCCGGTGTTGCGACCGCTCAAAATCGACCGCCCAATGGTCATGGCTCGCTGGGCCTGTAGCTTTGCTTTGCCAAGCCAGACGGCGTAGCGCCTGCGACTGCGGGCTTTAGAGGTTTTCTTCTTGGGAACAGGCATAGCTTGTACAAGAATACAGCCTTACTAGGCTAGCACTGATCGCGTCAGCGGCGGAGTCCTAGCTTGCACCGCCGATCCCAGC
The DNA here is from genome assembly GCF_047461655.1 of Synechococcus sp. W55.1. Lineage (NCBI taxonomy): Bacteria > Bacillati > Cyanobacteriota > Cyanophyceae > Synechococcales > Synechococcaceae > Synechococcus > Synechococcus sp. W55.1. Next base: position 15,870 of record NZ_JANSHN010000035.1, on the reverse strand, counting down.
TTTATCCAGGCAAGTGGCCTATCAGCGCTTGACTGAAAGAGGGCGAGCATCTCGGCTCAACAGAGTTGAGATCTGTCAACTCTTCTGTGCAAATCTTCTCAATCCATTTTCCCAACAGCCCTGTAGCCGCTAGAGTATGGGACATCTGCTGGGAACAGGCGATGCCGGGATCCTTAACCCTTAGCCGCCAGGTGATATCGGTCACCGCCCTGAAGCTCTTTTGGATGCAGGCTGTGAGTGAAATGTGGCCCCCCTCAGATTTAGGAGATCGCTCAACCATGCGCAACCTCTCTTCCATCTTGCTGTTCGGGATCCCTCTGGTGAGCCTCAGTTGGACGGGGATCCCGGTGGTGGCCCAATCCGCCAATCCAGCCCTCTGCCAGCAATTTCCCCAAGACATTCGCTGCACCCTCTCTGCCCCCAGACAGGTGGGACAAGCGCCGCAACCCACATCCCGTCCTCGGATTGCGGTCTTGGACTTTGATTTCAGCAGCCTCAGCAATCCCTACAGCATCCGCGAGGCTTCGCGGGGGGTGAGCGATCTGTTGGTGGATCGGTTGGTGAAAGATGGCACCTTTTCCGTCATCGAGCGCTCGCGGCTGGACGCGATCTTGGCCGAGCAGAACCTGGGTCTATCCGGGCGGCTGGATGCCAATACCGCTGCTCAGGTAGGCCGGATCCTGGGGGTCGATGCTGTGATCCTCGGCAGTGTGACCCAATTTGATGTGTCGGTGCGTCGTTCCGGGGGTGGGGCGCCGGTCTTGACCCCCTTTGGCAGCTTCCCGCTGGCGGTGGGGGCTGAGTCGGTGGATGCCGATGCCAACGTGCAGCTGAATGCCCGCTTGGTGAGCACCAGCACTGCCGAGATCTTGGCCGTGGTCGAGGGCCGGGGCAATGTCAGCCAATCCGATAGCACGGTCACGGTCGCCGGCTTTGGGGGGGGATCCGCCACCAGCAACGAAGAGAAGCTGTTGGTTTTGGCAACCCAACAGGCGGTGGAGCAAATTGCCGGACAGTTGGTGGGGTTTGCCGGACGCTTGGCAGCTCAGCCCCGCTCCTTGCCAACGGTGGATGCCTTGGTGGCGGATGTCTACGGCAACCAGGTGATCCTGAACAAGGGCAGCCGCGATGGCTATCGGGTGGGATTGATTCTTTCTGTGGAGCGCGTCGTCCGCGAGGTGAAGGATCCGGCCACGGGGACAGTCTTGCGCAAATTGACTGAGCCAGCCGGACAGGTCCAACTGACGGAGGTGGATGACAGCTCCAGTGTGGGACGCATTCTCAGCGGGGCAGGCTTCAAGGTTGGGGATGTGGCCAAGCCTGTCCAATGAGCTTTCCCAAGCCCTATCCTCAGGATCCCTCGATGGGAGCAAAGCCCTGCCGTTGCGTGTTTTCGGTTACGGTGCGCGGCTCTAAAAATTGCAGCAGGTAGTCGGGGCCGCCGGCTTTGGATCCCACGCCGGAGAGCTTGAAGCCGCCGAAGGGCTGCCGCTCCACCAACGCCCCGGTGATCTCGCGGTTGATGTAGAGGTTGCCGACGGCAAAGTCCTGGCGAGCCTGTTGAATGTGGGAAGGGGTGCGGCTGTAGAGACCGCCGGTGAGGGCGTAGGGGGTGGCATTGGCCATCTGCAGAGCAGAAGAAAAGTCCGGCGCTGAGATCACCGCCAAAACCGGGCCAAACAGCTCCCGCTGCGCCAGCTCTGACTGGGGATCCACCTGGCTGAACACAGTGGGGCCGACGAAGTAGCCTTTTTCCGGCACGGGCAGGCTGAGGTCGAGGCGGGCATCAGCCTTAGCCGATTGAATGGCCTGTTGCAGGCGAGCTTGGGCCTCTGCATCGATGACCGGGCCAACTTGGGTGCTGGGGTGGGCTGGATCCCCCACATTTAAAGAGCGCACCGCCTCGATGAGCCGCCCCAAGAACAGGTCGTGAATGGACTGCAAAACGATCGCCCGCGAGCAGGCGGAGCATTTCTGGCCACTGTAGCCAAAGGCGGAGTTGACCACTCCTTTGACCGCCTGATCCAGGTCGGCGCTTTCGTCCACAATGATGGCGTTTTTGCCCCCCATCTCGGCAATGACCCGTTTGATGTGGTGCTGGCCCGGCTGCAGTTGCGCGGCTTGGGCGAGGATCTGGCAACCCACCGCCTGGGATCCGGTGAAGGCAATCAGGTGCACCCGCCAGTCTTGAACCAACAGGGGGCCAATGGCTTCGCCCACCCCCGGCAGGAATTGAAAGACACCCTCCGGGATCCCAGCTTCGGCAAGGGCCTTGAGGATAAACTCCGCCAGTTTGGCGGCGATCAGCGAAGATTGCTCCGCCGGTTTGAGGAGCACGCAGTTTCCGGCCACCAAAGCCGCCGCTGTCATGCCACAGGGGATGGAGAGGGGGAAGTTCCAGGGGGCGATCACCACCGCCACACCGCGGGGCTGGTAGTGGTAATGGTTGGTTTCGCCGGGCAGGTTGCACTCCCGTCCCCGCTCCAGAGCCTCCATCTGTTGGGCGTAGTAGCGGCAAAAATCGATGGCCTCGGAAACTTCCCCATCGGCCTGGGCAATGGGCTTGCCCACCTCCAGCACCATCCAGGCAGCCAGCTCCGCCCGCTGGGCTTCGATTTGCTCCGCCACCCGCCGCAGGATCCCCGCCCTCACGGCAACGGGGGTGCGCCTCCAGCTGGGGAAGCTGGCTTGGGCCGCTGCCAAGGCTTGCTCCACCTGTTCCGGCTCGGTCAACCCAATTTCCGCCACCACCTGTTCAGGATCCGCAGGGTTGAGGGAGAGCATCGCTTGTCGAGTGGGGCGATATTCTCCGGCAATCCAGGGCTGAACCCTCTGACCCAGTTGAGGCCGGATCTCGTCCAATGCCTGAAAAAAGGGATCCCGCTGCTGGGGCTGGCTGAAATCCGTATCGGGAGCGGCGGCAAACGAGAGAGAAGGAGCCTGGAAAACGGATCCCTCGTCCAAGACCGGCGGGGCCAACAGCTGCTCGGGGTTGTAGCCCTGAACGCTTTGCCGCAGGAAAGAGGTGTTGGCGGTGTTTTCCAGCAAACGCCGGATCAGGTAGGCCATACCCGGCAGCAGCTCCCCGTAGGGGCAGTACACCCGCACCCGCTGTCCCTTCTGCACCAAGGCCTTGGCCAGGGGATCGGCCATGCCATAGAGCACCTGCAGTTCAAAAGCAGACTGGGGCACCTCCAGGGCTTGGGCAATGGCGATGGCTTTGGCCTGAGAGCGCACATTGTGGCTGGCGATGGCGGCGTGGAGATGGGTGTGGTGCTCCAACAAAAGCTGGGTCATGCGCTCGAAGTTGGCGTCGGTAGCAGACTTGCTGTTGTAAACCGGCTGTGGCCAGTGCTTTTGCGCCGCCAGGATGGTCTCTTGATCCCAGTAGGCCCCCTTGACCAAGCGCACCGTCACCGGGGATCCCCGCTCTTTGGCCCAGGCGATCAGGTTTTGCAGATCGGTGTAGCTATCCCGCAGGTAGGCCTGCAGCGTCAGGCCAACGTCGGTGCGGCCTCGGAACTCCGGCTCCAGCAGCAGCTCCTGCAAAATGGCCAGGGTGAGGGATTTGTAGCGGTACTGCTCCATGTCGAAATGGATCCCGACTCCCAGAGCTTCTGCCCGGCGCAACAGGATGCGAATCCGTTCCCCCACTTTGGCTTTGGCCCCCAGGGGATCGATGGGATCGAACTGGGAATAGAAGGCTGTCAGCTTTACCGACACTTGCGGCACAGGCTGCGGTTGTGGCCAGGTTTTGACCATCTTTGCCAAATGCTCCATCACCTGCAGATAGCGATCCAGGTAGGATTGGGCTTCCGCTTCGGTGATGACGGCTTCCCCCAGCAAATCCAGGGTGAAAGCCATACCCTGCCGGTGCAAAGCTTCCAGAGTTTTGCTGACTTGCTGTAGAGTTTCTCCGGCAATGTAGCGACGGGCCAAGACTTCCACAGCAGCGGTTAGGGTGGTGGCAGCCAATTGTCCTGGCAGGGAGTCGGGGTCTGCAAAGTTGAGCAGGCTTTTCAGCATCCCCGGCAACTCCACCGCCGGATCTGAAAGATACTCCTGCAAATGGCGGGCCACCTCAGTCTTGCTTTTCAAGCTGGGCAAGACATCGATCAAGCGGAACAACTGGGTGCGCAGGTGGGGGTTCTCCATCGCCCAGGCCAGCAGCTTGTCCTCCCAGCGCAGTTGATCCCGCCACTGGGCCAGCAGGGATCTCTTCTCTCCCGAAAGAGAGGCGAACAGAGATTGGGCAAGAGCTTGGGTTTGGGCCTCGTAGGCAGTAGGAGCAGCTTGGGCAACCATCTGATGCACCGGGGGGCGGGATCCCTACCATCCTGTCATGGAAAAGAGGGAACCTGAGGCCGATTTTGGGAAGATAATGGCTTATGGGGCCACTGCAAATCCTCAAACAGCTACACCGGGTATAAACAGCTTTGCAGGAGAAACTTATGCAGGCTTTTGTTGCAGGGGCTACAGGAGAAACCGGACGCCGCATTGTCAAAGAGTTGGTGGGCCGCGACATCCCGGTACGGGCGCTGGTGCGCAGCCATGAGCTGGCCGCTCGGGTTTTGCCCCCCGAAGCGGAAGTGGTGGTGGGGGATGTGCTGGATCCGGCCACGCTGGAGACAGGCATGGAAGGATGCACGGTGGTGCTCTGTGCCACCGGGGCCAGGCCCAGTTGGGATCCCTTTCAGCCCTACCGAGTCGACTATGAAGGCACCAAGAACCTGGTCGATGTGGCCAAAGCCAAAGGGATCCAACACTTTGTTTTGATTTCTTCTCTGTGCGTGTCTCAGTTGTTCCACCCCCTCAATTTGTTTTGGCTGATTTTGGTGTGGAAAAAACGCGCAGAAGAATACCTGCAAAAAAGCGGCCTCACCTACACCATCGTTCGACCGGGGGGCCTGAAAAATCAGGATAATAACGACGGTATTGTCCTGTCCAAGGCGGATACCCTCTTTGACGGCAGCATCCCCCGCACGAAAGTAGCCCAAGTAGCCGTCGAAAGTTTATTCCAGCCCGCTGCCCAAAATCGCATCCTTGAGATCATCGCCAAGCCCGGCGTTCCCAACCGCGACTGGAGCGCCCTCTTTGCTATGGCAAGGTAGGTACCGAGCTGCATGCATGCTGCATACATTATGACTATGAGCGAGTATGAACGCGGCTCCCAGTTCCTCAGCAGGCTCGAACTTGGTGGGCGCATGGCACTCCTGGAAAGTCGATCCTGCATTGGTCGATAGTCTGCCGCAAAATGTCGGTGCCAAGCTAAACTTCTCGTTTTGCCCTTAACTTCCCTCTGTCTGGGAACCAGAAGACTTGGCCAACTGCTGCAAACGATTTAAGATCTGCGCCTCAGCGTTGGCATCGTGGAGTCGCAACGTTAGGCGGGGCACCCGCAGTGAAGCCGTAATCCGGCCTGAGGGCAGATCCAGCCACACCAGTTGCCCTTGAAAACAGCGACAGGCAGCCCTCCATTCCTGGGCCAGAGCCTCTACCTCCGACCAGGCAAGGCAGCGCGGCAGCAGCAGGTCAGTGGCCCACCCCGCTCCACACTCCCGCCGCCTGAGGATACGCACCTGCATGGATCCCTACATCCGCTCGGCGTAAAACTCGCACCAGGGATCCCCCTTCTCTCTGGCCTTGGTCTCCTGGCCGTGGAAGAGCCCACCCCGCTGGAAGAGGCGGTTGTAGAAGACTTGATCCAAAACCGGCTTCTGCTGGATGTTGCCGTTGTAGACCAGATTCATCATCGCCGGCACCGCCCCTTGAGCAAAATAGCAGGCGGGATCTTCTGCCCGTGGGTAGGAAGCCAAAAAGTAGTTGGCTTCGTAGTTGCCATCAATGGCCACCCGGCAAGACTGGCCACTCACCACCTCCAAAGCCTGCCAGCGACCCCACCCCAGGCTGCTGGCCACCGCATAGCCGCCGTGGATCCAGTCCGTGTCCTTCTCCAGCATCGGCCCCACCAGGGTTTCCCACTCCACCGATTCCATGATGTTGCCGAAGGTGTAGAAGACACAAACATGCCCCGACTCGCGGATGAGAGCTTCCCCCACCCCCATCAGCTCAGCCTGCACCGCCTTCAGCTCCTGTAAAAAGCGATACTGAATGCGGTTGTAGTAGTTGGCAGGCATGCGCGTTAGCAACACGTTAAAGGCGCGAATCTGCCCCTGATCATCTCCGGCCAAAGGCAGGCCCCACAGAGCTTCGTTGACCGCATCGTAGTCCACTGCTGTTGTGGGCCGGGGGAACTGGAGCGGCTGCTCGATCAACTTGCCCATCCCTGGACTGGGAGTCAGCGACTGAGGCTTTGGCAGCCGAGTGGCCTGGATCACGCAGTGATCCTTACGGGTAACGGCCATACACTCCGTTTCTTCTGCCCCGTAGCTTCCCAGCTCGCCAAAAGTGGCATCCAGAGCTGCCGCCACATAGCCCACCGCCAAGTGGTCAATCGGGCGCGTGCGGCTGACCTGCTCTCCGTACTTGCTCAGCCAACCTTCTGCATAGTGAGAATGGGTAAGCTGCACTTCCCCGCCTGAAGGTGTCACCTCAAACGCCAGCCGCCCAAATCCTAAAAAACTGAAGATCTGAGCTGCCACTGCCAGGCGCTCTTGGGTCTCCTGAATGCCAAGAGCCTTGAAAGCTCCGTACAGAAGACTGTAAAAGATCTCCTGGGCTGCCGTGCGCAGAATTCCCACTCCATCGATCCAGTCGGGATCTTCGATGGTCTGCTGCAGGAAGAGGTTGTAGTGATGGCAGTGGAAGATAACCGGCTCTCCAAACAAAGTAGGGGCTTTTGGGAAACGCTTTGATGACAACCCGCAACGCCGAAGTGCCGGCCAAAAGGTAGTCCGCCTCTTGGTCAGAGCTGACAATCTGGCATAGACGACTGCTGGCCTGAACAAGGTCGCTGGCATAGGTGCCCAAAAGTTCTAGCGCCTGCTCCTCTTGGGAATCGCTGACGTAGGTTACTTTGGCTACTGTAGCACCATCAGTGGCCCGCCCTATCAAAACAGCAATCAAGCCCGGAAGGCCGGCAATGTGCTGTTCAATCACGCTGCTGAGGGTTCGGATAGCCATGATCTGACTCCTTCCTGCGGCTACATGGGATAATTTAAGTATATACACGGGATATTGGAGTATCTAGTGAACTAGGATGGATCGGATATTTCCAGAGAAATCTCCTGACCGGCTTAGCTCCAGGGATCCCAGTGCTCATGAAATTGGCCTTCCAAGATGGCCTGACGCATCTTCTGGGTGTAGCGCATCAGCTCTGTGATGTTGTGGATGGAGAGCAGAGTGTAGCCCAGGATCTCTTGCGCGCGGATGAGGTGACACAAGTAGGCTCGGCTGAAGTGGCGGCAGGTGTAGCAGGGACAGTCGGGATCGATGGGATCCAGGCTGCGGCGGTGTTCGGCATTTTTGATGTTCCAGCGTTTGCCCCGGCTGATCACTGTGCCATGGCGGGCATAGCGGGTGGGGATCACGCAGTCAAACAAGTCCACTCCGGCGGCCACAGCGGCCCGCATTTCTGCATAGGTGCCCACCCCCATGAGATAACGGGGGCGATCTGCCGGCAGCAGAGGGGCCGTTTGCCGCACAACGGCGTGCATAAACTCGACCGGCTCCCCCACACTCACCCCGCCAATGGCATAGCCTGGCAGATCCAACCGACAAACCTCTTCCACCGCCCGCCGACGCAGCTCAGGGTAAACTCCCCCCTGCACAATGCCAAACAAAGCCTGATCCGAACGACGATGGGCCTCCACGCAGCGCTTCAGCCATTGGGTGGTTCGCCGCACTGCTGCCGCCACCGCCTCAGGGCTGGCAGGATAGGGCGGGCACTCGTCGAAGGCCATGATGATGTCGGCCCCCAGGGCGTTTTGAATCTGGATGGATAGCTCTGGGGTGAAGTGGATCGTTCGGCCATCGCGGGGCGAGCGGAACGTCACTCCCTCCTCGTTGATTTGGCGAATGGCGCTGAGGCTGAAGACCTGGAAGCCCCCTGAGTCGGTAAGGATGGGGCCCGACCAGCCCATAAAGCGGTGTAGCCCCCCTGCCGCCTGAATGATGCTTTCGCCAGGTTGCAGGTAGAGATGATAGGTGTTGCTGAGGATGATGTGGGCACCTGTCTCCTTGAGCTGGGCCGGGGTGAGGGTTTTCACGTTGGCCAAAGTTCCCACCGGCATAAAGCAAGGGGTTGGGATCCCACCGTGGGGGGTGACGAAGTATCCTGCCCGCGCTTGAGTGTGGGGGCAAGTGCCCTCACAAGTAAAGGTAAAGTCGGCCAAGGTCAGCGTTGATCAGCTTTCATCTGGTGCGCAGCAGAGCTTAGCACAGATAGAGCCGTCAACGAGGATCCCCTCTTCCCAACACTCCAGACCTCTCAGGAGCCTTGACAGGGATCCCCTGCTTTGGGCACACTTGTAGATCGCCGCGGAACTGGCGGAATGGTAGACGCGCTAGATTCAGGTTCTAGTGGCAGCAATGCCTTCGGGGTTCAAGTCCCCGGTTCCGCACTCTCTTTCCTTCAACACTTAGGTTAAGCTATGCCGACATGCCCTGTCGGCCAAGGATAAGTATTGGGGGTGTAGCTCCACGGCCAAATTAGACTCCCTGCTCGCCGTGATGCTTCATCTCTTTCAAGTTGCCCTTAGAGGGTCAATTCGCTCTCAATTTGACTGAGTTTAATGCGGGCAAGAGCTAAGTTCCCTTTTTCTCGGTCTAAGGCTAGGTAGAAAAATAGGCCGTTTATGGTTTTAAGCATACGCATTAGATGGTACTGAGTTTCCAGGATGATTAAAATCTCTTCAATTCTGTCGGTGAACTTAAGTGACTCCGCGACTCGCATCTTAGCGCGAATCACTTCTGTGTTTCCGGCGATTGCCAGCTCCAAGTTAGCTTCAGGAAAAGCGGGGCTGTTGGTGCCCTTATATCCCAAGCACATCCCAGTTTTCCAATCCCCCAGCGCTATCCCCAGTGCTCCATCGATGCTCAGAGCTTTTACCAAACTGTCTTGGAGTTTTTGCATGACTGAGAGTATTCCCCCTTTACAAAGCTCGTCGCTCTATAGTAAGTCTTCCGTTGAGAAATTTCAACTCGAAGCTTGCTTAAAAATGTTAGGATTTGATTATTTATAGGGTAAGTGAAACCAAATGCATTAGAGGAAGCTTATTGAGCTTTCTCATCTTTGACATCAGTATAAATACTGAAACTGGGATCCGGTAAGTCTTTTTTTTTCCCTTCTGCCCGCGGCGGCTCTGGACGGGCCACGGCTCAGACCCTTATTTTGGCTCGTTTGCAGGAGCTAGAGTAGCTGACGCAGGCGTGGTGAAAATGTAGCGAACTGAACCAACGGGAAGCTGGTTTGGGGATCGGATCCCTGTAGCTTCCGGTGGAGAGGCTTGGAAGTTATGCTGGGGTTACCTCTTTTACCTTGAGACTATCGACCTCCGAGATCGGTGGATCGGGATCCCTTTCTCTCCGCTTAGTTTGACCTATGCCTAAGGCCCCCCTCCCCCCCAATGAGGAGCAACGGCTGGCTGCCCTGCGGCAGTATCAGATTTTGGACACCGCTCCTGAGAACAGCTTTGACGAACTCGTGCGGCTGGCTGCCCACATCTGCGGCACGCCCATTGCTCTGGTCAGCCTTATCGACGAACACCGCCAGTGGTTTAAAGCCAAATTCGGCGTCGATGTGCAGGAGACCCCACGGGATGTGGCCTTCTGCGCCCACGCCATCTTGTCGCCTAAAGAGCCGCTGGTGGTGCCCGATGCCACTCAGGATCCGCGCTTTGCCGACAACCCGCTTGTTACGCAAGAGCCCCACATCCGCTTCTATGCTGGCATCCCTCTGGTAACTCCAGAAGGGCAAGCCTTAGGCACGCTTTGCGTTGTCGATTATCAGCCTCGGCAGCTTAGGCCGGAGCAATTGGAGCAGCTCAAGGCTCTGGCCCATCAGGTAGTAGCTCAGTTGGAGCTGCGCCGTACTTTGAGGGAACTGGCTCAGACGCCTCTGCTGCCTAAGTCGGGGGATACTAAACCTGCCCGCAAAAACCGCTTTCTCCTCAAAGTTACCGCCGGTTTTGGCCTGGCTGCCTTGCTTTTGGGCGGGATCACCTACTCAGCTCAGCGGAATGCCTCTCAACTGCCGCAGCTTACAGAACGAGTGGCCCACACTCTAAAAGTGATCCAAAACTTGGAAGGATTGCTGGCGGAAACCCGCGCCGCCGAAGCCGGTAAACGTGGCTATCTTCTGACCGATAATCCTCGCTACCTCGGTGAGTACCAAGACAGCCTTGAAGCAATCTCTACCCGTCTGCGCCTGCTGCAGGAACTGACTGTCGACAACCCCCTGCAACAGGAGCGTCTGAAGCGCCTAGAGCTGCTGCTGGAGCAAGAGGGGCTACTCGCCACCCAGGAAGCCCTGGAAAGCAGCGAAGGGCCAAGGTTGGTGGAGCAAATTGCCGATTTGATCCTGGTGCTCCAGCAGGAGGAAAATCGCCTTCTGCAGCAACGCAGCCAGGAATTTCAGTTTGCCTGGGTTAGAACCAATCTCATTGCTTTTGGCGGGCTCATTTTTACTTACCTGGTTTTGGCCTCGGTTTACTTCCTCATCCGCCGGGAGACTGCCGAGCGAGAAGAGGCAGAACGATCCCTCAAGCAAGAGCGAGATTTTACCAACGCGGTTATTGATACAGCAGGGGCGCTGGTGGTGGTCATGGATCCAGAAGGGCGTATCCTGCGCTTCAACCGCGCTGCCGAGCAGCTTTCTGGCTACTCGCTGGCAGAGGTCAAGGGCCGGCTGCTATGGGACTTAGGTTTGATCCCACCGGAGGACGTGCCCAGTGTAAAGCAAGCTTTTGAACAGCTCAAGGGCAATCATTCCCTCTTTTTGAATCGCCATGAGAATTTTTGGCGCAGCAAGCAGGGGGCACTGCGGCTTATTTCTTGGTCTAACACCGCCCTAATCAACGCTGCCGGCGAGGTGGAGTTTGTCATGGGCACCGGCATCGACATCACCGACCGCAAGCTGGCGGAGCTGGCCTTGAAAGAAAGTGAAGAGCGCTACCGGGATCTCTTTGAAAATGCCAGCGACCTCATCCAGAGCGTGGATGCTGAAGGGCACTTTTTATATGTCAACCGCGCTTGGAAAGAGACCTTGGGCTATGACGAAGCTCAGGTCTATCAGATGACCCTCTTCGACATTCTCCATCCCGACTGCCGGGAGCACTGCCAGGCTCTTTTCCAGAAGCTTCTATCGGGGGAGAAAGTAGAGAGAGTAGAGACAGCTTTCCTCACGGCCAGCGGTGAAACCGTTTGGGTGGAGGGCAATGTCAACTGCCGCTTTGAAGATAGGGTAATGGTGGCTACGCGAGGCATCTTCCGCAACATTACTGAGCAGAAGAAAGCGGCAGAGGAATTGGAGCGGCAAAACCGCCGGGCTCAGTTGCTAGCCAATCTCAGCTTGAAGATCCGCGAATCTTTGGATATCGCCGAGATCCTAGAGACGGCGGTAACAGAAATCCAAGCCCTGCTCAAAGCCGACCGAGTCTTGGTCTACCGCTTCCAGCCGGATGGTTCTGGGATCATCTCCAACGAGAAAACTCAGCCGGGGATCCCCTCCTTGATGGGAGAGGTGATCGAGGATCCCTGTTTTCAGGAAAAGTACGCCCAGCTCTACAGCCAGGGCCGCGTTCGCGTTGTTAGCGATGTGGAAAGTGAAGGACTGGAGCCTTGTTACCTAGAGCTGCTGCAAAAAATGCAGGTCAGGGCCAACTTGGTGGTGCCGCTGTTTTTGGAGCAGCAGTTGTGGGGGTTGTTGCTGGCCCACCAGTGCTCCGGGCCCCGTCAGTGGCAGCCGTTTGAGATGGAGCTGCTGTCGCAGTTGGCCAACCAAATTGGCATTGCCCTCACCCAGGCAGCCCTTTTGGAACGGGAGAGAAAGCGCAGCTTGGAGCTGGAGCAGGCCCGCAAAGCAGCAGAGCAGGCTGCACAGGCCAAAAGCAGCTTCTTAGCCACCATGAGCCACGAGATCCGCACCCCCATGAACGCGGTGTTGGGGATGACGGGCCTGCTGCTGGAGACCCCCCTCAATGCAGAACAGCGGGACTTTGTAGAGACCATCCGCGTCAGCGGCGATGCGCTGCTCACCCTCATCAACGACATCCTGGACTTCTCCAAATTGGAGGCCGGGGAAATGGAGCTGGAGATCCTGGATTTCGATCTCCGCTCGTGTCTGGAAGAGGTGGCGGATCTGTTTGCCCCCACTGCCCACGCCAAGGGATTGGAGCTGGCGGTGCTCATGCCACCGGAAGTGCCGCGCTACCTGCGGGGAGATGCCTCGCGACTACGGCAAATCCTCAACAATTTGGTAAGCAACGCCATTAAGTTCACCCACCGAGGAGAGGTGGTGATCCAAGCGGAGGTGCTGCAAGAAACCGCTACCCATGTCCACCTCAAGCTCTCGGTGAGAGATACCGGGATCGGGATCCCGGCGGCGGCGCAGAGCAAGCTGTTTCAACCGTTTAGCCAGGTGGATGCCTCTACTACCCGCAAATACGGAGGTACGGGACTGGGCTTGGCCATCTGCAAACAACTGACAGAACTGATGGAGGGAACCATCTCGGTGCACAGCCAAGAGGGGCAGGGCAGCACCTTCAGCGTTGAGCTGACCCTGGAGCGGCAGCCCTATGCCCAGCAGCTTTCCCAGCCTTCTGCTCGTGTCCCGGTGGATTTGCAGGGCAAGCGGCTGTTGGTGGTGGACGACAATGCCACCAATCGCAAGATCCTGCGCTGTCAGGCCGCGGCTTGGGGAATGGTGGTGGAAGAGGCCGAGGATGCCTATCAGGCCATGGACAAGCTACGCCAAGCCGTTCGGGAAGGCAGACCCTTCCCCCTGGTCGTTTTGGATATGCAAATGCCAGAGGTGGATGGGGAGACCTTGGGCCGCTGGATCAAGGCAGATCCGCAACTGGCCGAGACGCAACTGGTGATGATGACCTCCCTGGGACTGGGGGAGCACTCCCGCCGCGCTGCTGAAATTGGCTTTGCCGCCTACTTGGTTAAGCCGGTAAAACAAAGCCGTCTGCAGGAAGCGCTGGTCATGGCCCTGGGGAAATCTTCTGGTTTATCCACTTCGCTCTTGGGAATGAGTCCCGTCCTCCCTCAGACGACCCCTAGGGAGGATCGTCCCCGTCAATCGCTGCGCATTTTGCTGGCAGAGGATAACCCCGTCAACCAAAAGGTGGCTTTGCGCCAGCTCGAGAGTTTGGGCTACAAGGCCGATGTGGTGGCCAATGGTCAGGAGGTATTGGATCTCCTGCAGCAGGTCAGATATGACCTTATTCTCATGGATTGCCAAATGCCGGTGATGGACGGCTACGAGGCCACCCGCCGCCTACGCCAACAGGAACGGAGATCCGGCCACCGCACAGTGGTGATTGCCATCACGGCCAACGCCATGCAGGAGGATAGGGAGCGCTGCCTGCAGGCAGGTATGGACGACTATCTCAGCAAGCCGGTGCTGAAGGAAGATTTGCAAAGGTTGCTCAACCACTGGAGCCAGGTGATTGCCCAGTCTGCAGCAGGATCCTCCAATGGATCCGCTTCTAAAGCAGCTTCTCCAAGCTCCCCCGGTAGGGACAGGGATCCCTCTTCTCCCACCTTGCCCTATCCCATCGACTCTGCCTACCTGGATCAGGTTTCCGGCGGGGATCGCGGGTTTCAGCGGGAGCTGCTGCAGGTGTTCATCCAAGATTGTGAAGACCAGCTGCCGCAATTGCGCCAAGCTATTGCCGGTTGCAATGCAGAAGGAATGCGGCGGATCGCCCATCGCCTCAAAGGAGCCAGCTCCAATGTGGGAGCCAACGCTTTTTGCCAAGTGGTTCGCGAGCTGGAGCACTTGGGGGTAGCGCTGGCCCAGCAGGGATCCCAAGGTGATCATGAATGGGCACGGGCTCTGCAAGCCCCAGAAGACCTAGAACGCATCTTGGCTGATATCCGCCAGTACTTGCGAGATCTGGAAGGATAGATTCCAAAGGCTCGGCGCCGCTTCCGCGGCCACCCCCTCTCCCAGAGAGAGGGGAGTTAGGAAGCAATGCAGCAGAAATTTTCATGCCTGTTGCATTCGGAAGCGATGCAAAAGCCTGGCCGCAGCCAGGCCTGTAAAGATCTACAGCAAAGATCTACAGCAGTGTCTTGGGTCTACTGGGATTACATCAGGCCAATTTGAGAGAGGATCCCTTGGCCGGTCAGCAACTCGGTCGCAACGCCGATCACAAAGCCCAGCATTGCCAAACGGCCGTTCCACTTTTCGGCGAAGGTAGTGAAGCCGAACTTAGCTTCTTGGTTCTCCATGGTTTTAGCTCCATCAACGGGTGACATCTTTAATGTGGCTCAGATATTAAAAATTGTCAAGTTTTGTGTCGAGAGCTAACAAGGGATCCCTAGCTGCTTTTCACGGTTGTCCAGAGGGCGTCGATGAGGCGCAGCTCTTCCCCTGACAGCACTTTAAGGTAGGTGAGTTTGGCAAGGGCCTCTTCGTCAGGGTAGATGGCCGGGTTCTGCAGATCTTCTGGGTTGATCATCGGCAGCGCCGCAGCGTTAGGGGTGGCGAAGCGGTTGTGGTTGCTCAGTTGAGCGCCGACTTCAGCATCCAGGATGAAATTGATGAAGCGATTGGCCAGCTCGGGGTTGGGGGCCTGGGCGGGAATGGCCATTACATCCAGCCAAATGTGGGCACCCTCGCGGGGGACAAAATAGCCGATGTTGGGGTTTTCTTCGGCAGCTTGCAGGGCATCGCCGCTGTAGACGATGGCTACATTGGCCGTTCCAGAAACCAGTTGGTTTTTGCCCCCCACACCCCCAATTAGGCCGGCACTGCGGCGCTTGGTGTCGATCAAAAGCTGCTGGATCTGCTGCAGTTCGGAGCGAACGGTGGTGTTCATATCGAAGCCCAGGTAAACGGCAGCAGCGCCGATCATGGAGCGCATCTCGTCGATCATCACAAAGGGGCCATACTGCTGCTGCGGGTCGAAAATCAATCCCCAAGAGCGTTCAAAGTTTTCGGGCAGGCGGTCTTTGCGGTAGCCAATGCCGGTGGTGCCCCACTGATAGGCGGCGGTGTAGGTGTTTTCTGGATCAAAGGGCAGGCCGACAAATTTTTCGCCCAGGTTGCTTAGGTTGGGGATCAATTCTTTGTTGAGAGGCTGCAGCAGTCCCAGCTCCAACATGTTGGGCACAATGTAGTCGGTAGGAACAACAATGTCGTACTGGCTGGTGCCTCCCCCCCGCAGTTTGGCCACCATGTCTTCGTTGGATTCGTACACGCTGACCAGCACGCGGCTATTGGTGGCTTTTTCAAAGGCGGTGAGGATGTCGGGATCGATGTATTCTGACCAGATGTAGAGGTTGAGAGTCTGCCCCTGGGCAGAGGTAACATGGGGCCAAAACAAAACCAGGACAAGCACACAGCAGAGTAGGGTTGTAGCCGAGGCAATCCACTTTTTCATGAGATTTCTCCGACTGTGAAAAGTTGAAAACATCGTATCTGCTTTCATCCCCCAGCCGGCTACACCCGCGGCTAGGGGGCACGCCTTGGGCAATCGCCAAGCCCCGCAAACTCCGGTTGAGGCTCGGGTACTCACCCTTGTTTCCAAGACAACACCCAAACGGTATCAACGCCTCCGCGAGCGATCCGCCAAAAGCCGCAAAGGCCGATTCTTTCGTCGGATCCCTCGATGCCTTGCGCCACAAGGCTTTCCAGCCCCAAAACCCCCTCGCCGCAGCTCTTTTTGCCGACTTTTTTCCGGATCCCTCGCAAATGGGTCTTGCATTCCTTGCCCTGCTTGGGTTTAATAGGGGTGG
>NZ_JANSHN010000034.1:0-22352 GCF_047461655.1 Synechococcus sp. W55.1 | reverse complement strand
CCGCCTGCCTACACGTCGCAGACCTGCCACCGGTGTTTGCACATCCATCCCGACCCTGCGCAATCCTATCGCAGTGGTAAGTCGTTCAAGTGTGGGCACTGTGGATGGGAAGGGGATGCGGATTTGAATGGTGCAAACGTAATTGCGCTCTTGGGGGCTGCCGTAAACCAGCCTAGAGGTTCGGGCCTGTTTTGTTCTCTAGTAGAGCAGAGCAGGCCCAGGGCTACTGAAAGCCCGCTCCGTACCGCTTAGCGGTCGGAGCCGGGTAGTTTACTGAAACAGGTAGGCCAGCCCCACCAGCAGGGCCACCAACCCCACCGCTGTCAGGGTGAAGTGAAGCAGGGAAGTCTTGCCTTTGCGCACCATGTTGCGCATGGCCAGGCGGGTGTAACTCAGCTGGGGGGGGGATCCCGCCCCAACCGAAGGAGAATCTGCAGAAGAAGGCTGCGCCATCAGGATAACCAGAGCGATAATTTACCCTACCTTCAGGCTAGCTTAATCTGCTCCTCCGGATAGAGGTGTTTCCCAAGCTTCGACCTTCCCGCTGAAGAAGGGCCATAGCTGTCGCGCGGGGATCTTCCGGTGCCAAAATAACGACAGCATCCCCCTCTTTTGCCCCCCATGTTGCAAGTTCAGCATCTTTCCTACCATCCGGCAGGCGTTTCCCAGCCCATTCTCAACGATCTTTCCTTTGAGTTGGGCCTGAACCAGTTGGGGCTGATCGTGGGCAAAAGTGGGGCGGGCAAGAGCACCCTGCTGGAGATTTTGGCTGGCTTGGCGCGGCCCACCCAAGGACGGATTACCTGGGGAGGGGCAGAACTTTCCCCCAACCGCTTGCGCAGCATGGCGGGGTTGGTGTTTCAGTTTCCAGAGCGCCACTTTTGCGGCTTGACGGTGCTGGAGGAAATGCGCTTTGGTTATCCAGAGCTACAGAGAAAAGAGATCGAAAACGCCCTCAGACAGGTGGGATTGGAAGGGATCCCTCTACATACCTCCCCAAACCGCCTCAGCGGCGGGCAACAGCGGCGCTTGGCCCTGGCCGTCCAGTTGATCCGTGGCCCGTTTTTGCTGTTGCTGGATGAGCCGACGGCGGGATTGGATTGGTCGGTGCGGCGGCAGTTGATCGAGCTGTTGGCTCGGCTAAAGTCCACCTGGACGGTGTTGGTGGTTTCCCACGACCCGGAGGAGCTGTCCTCCATTGCCGATGTGCGGTGGACATTGCAGGCGGGATCCCTGAGGCCGGTGGCGGCGGAGGCTTTGCTTCAGAGGTAGCGGCGGGGATCGACCGGTTGGCCGTTGACGCGCACTTCAAAGTGAACATGGGGCCCGGTGGAGAGGCCGGTGGAGCCGGAAGCAGCAACAACTTGCCCCCGCTGTACCTGCTGGCCTACCCCAACGGCAACGCGGCTGTTGTGGGCGTACAGGGTGGTGATGCCGCCGCCGTGATTCACAATCACCGTATAGCCGTAGCCGCCGTACCAGCCGGCGTAGATGACGGTGCCCCGGTCGGAGGCTCTCACCGCAGTGCCGGTGGGCACACCAAAATCGATCCCCGCATGAAAGCGGCGACTGCGGTAGAGGGGGTGAACCCGCCAGCCAAAGCCGCTGGTGATCGGCCCGCGCACCGGAGCAATGAATCGGCCTGTCCCTTGAACGGGATCCCTGCCCCCTTGCTGTTGGGCCTGCTGGGCGATCAGTTGCTGGATCAGACTGGTGAGCTGTCGAGAATCGGCTTCCAACCGCCGTTGGGCTGCTTCATAGGCCGCGCGTTCGTTGGCCAAGCGGCCCACCAGTTGCTCTTGGGCGGCAGCCTGCTGCTGCAGTTGATTCTTCTGGGCGGCCAGCTCCTGCAAAATCAAGGAAATCTCGTTGCGCTGCATCTCCAGGGCAATGCGCTGTTGATCCACCTCTTTGGCCATTGCTTGCAGCTCTTGGATCAACTGCCGATCCGCCTCGATCAACAGTTGCAGTTGGTGGCGGCGGTCGAAAAACTCGTTCAAGTCACGGCTGGTGAGCAGCAAAGCCCACCAATGTTCGGCCCCCTGTCGCTGCATGTAGCGCAAACGGGCAGCCGTGCCCTGTTGCTGCCGTCTCAGGCGGTCTTCCAGCTCCTGTAGCTCCTTTTGAGCTTGCTCCAGGGCTTTCTGGGCTTGTTCCAGACGATACTGATTGTCGCGAAGGCTGGATTCGGTCTGTCGAATGTTTTGCTGCAGGGATCCCATGCGGCGGCGGGCCTCTTCTTCTGCCTGGCGCAGTTCTCCCAGGCGGCGCTGAGTGCTCTGGATTTGGTGCTGGATCTGCTGCTGCCGCTGTTGCAATTGGTTGACCTTCTGCGCCTGAGACGGGGCAACCCCCCCCAGTCCCCCCAACAGCAAGAGGGTGAGCAATCCAAGCATCACCCACACTTTCAGTCTGCGTGCCCCACGACTCAGACTCGTCACTCCTCACACCCTCTGCAACCGACCCATCGACCCTAAGGATACAAAGATCCCCACGGATCTGATCGAGCCTGAGCTGGCTATTGCCGGTTATGGCTGCTTGACAAGAAATAGAAAGAAGCGACAGGACATAAGAAAAAGACCCTGGCGACACAGCGGCGTCACTCTCAGGAGCAGTGAAACTATTCGTTTCTTTGTTTTGACTTTCCTCTCCCAGGGAAAGAAGGGTTAGGGGCGAGGGGCAACCGGGAACTGTCTCAAACCTGTTTGAAATAACCACACCGCTGTTAGGCTCGTACTAACCTTTGGATCTCATGGGTCTGATGGTGGGCAGCCCAACCCACCGGCGAGCGACAGCGACCTCAACATCTGGCAAAGATGAGAAACCGATGAGAGGGTATTTCCCCACAGATGGTATTCGAGGATTTTGAGTGCGGTTTCGGGAAAGGGTCACAGCACCCCTGGCTACTCCATCTGTGGCAGCAGCCGCTGATCGCGGTGATCCGCCTCTGTGCCAGCCCAGCCCAGGCCCTAGAGGGATCCATGCTGGCCATCCGGGCCGGGATCCGCCACATTGAAATCACCACGCAAGTTCCCCAATACCTGGAGTTGATTGCCCAACTGCGGCAAGACCACCCGCAGTGTTGGATAGGGGTGGGCACTGTTCTCAATCGACAGATGGCGGAGCAGGCTTGGCAGGCAGGAGCCCAGTTTTGCGTTTGCCCCTTCACCGATGAGCAAGTCATCCGTTGGGGTCGGGAAGTAGGGCTGCCCATCGTGCCCGGTGCCCTCACCCCCGGCGAGATCTGGAGGGCGTGGCAGGCGGGGGCAACGGCAGTGAAGGTGTTTCCGGTGGAGAGCATGGGGGGATCCCGCTACCTGCGCCATCTACAATCGGTGCTGGGATCCCTGCCGTTGATCCCCACAGGGGGAGTCACCTTGGCCGGGGCAGCGGAATACCTGCAAGCAGGGGCCTGGGCGGTCGGCGTTGCCGGAGATCTGTTCCCGCCAGAGGATTTGCATTCGGGCTGCCATGAGCTGGAGAATCGACTACGACAGGCGCTGAAACAGCTGGCAGAGCAAAGAAGCAAAACCTGGCCCAATCTGGGCAAACCAGTAGAATAAGGGGCGTGGTGTGAGTGAGGCCCGCATGGATGGATTTTTAGATCTCTATCTGCAATTCAACATCCCAAGCCCGATTGAAGAAGCCACTTGGCGTCATTGGTTCGAGATCTGGCTGAAAGAGCTGGGAGTACAGGAGCCATGCGAGCTCAGCCTTTGCCTCACTTCCGATGAACACATCCGCCAGCTCAACCGCGAGTTTCGCCATCTCGACGAGCCCACCGATGTGTTGGCCTTTGCCGCGCAGGAGATGTTTGCCCCCTTTGAGATCCAAGACGTAACGGGGGTACGCCTGCTGGGGGATATTGTGATTTCGGTGCCCACCGCCCGCGCACAAGCCAAGGCGCAGGGGCATCGTCTTTCGCAAGAGTTGGCCTGGTTGGCCAGCCACGGGTTGCTGCATCTGCTGGGGTGGGATCACCCGGATGAACTGTCCCTACAGCGCATGTTGCAGCAACAGCGACAGTTGCTTGCCGCCATCCAACTGGATGGGGAGGTGGCCCATGGCCAACAGCCCTAGTCGGTTGCCGGAGCGTTCTCGCCTGGCGGTGTTCCGGCGGCGCGTCCATTCCAGAGACCCAGCGCAGCCATCTGAGGCGGATCGGGCAGCCAGTGCCGAGCCTTTGGGAAGGGATCCCTGGCGACGCCCCCCCTCTTGGCAAGTGGCTGACAACCTGGGCAAAAGTTTCTACTACGCGGGCAAGGGCTTGGTCTATGCCATCCGCACCCAGCGCAACTTGCGCATTCACATGGCGGTGGCGGTGATAGCCTTTGGCCTTGGGCTGGGCCTGCGGCTGAGCGCTGTGGAAATGGCCCTGATCAGCCTGACCAGCGGCTTGGTGATGGCGCTTGAGCTGGTCAATACCGCTCTGGAAGCGGTGGTGGATCTCACCCTGGGCAGCAAGTATCACCTCTTGGCCGAGATCGCCAAAGATTGCGCGGCAGCAGCGGTGTTGATGGCGGCAGCGGCGTCCTTGATGGTGGCGGCTTGGCTATTTCTTCCGCCCTTGGTGTTGCTGCTGCAAGACGGCTTCCCGGCAGCAGGGTAGCTCCCCGATTGGACAGGAAGTTTCCTATCCAGACGGCTGGGAGTGGATCACCACCCGTCCTCCCTGCCGGTCCAGGTTGAGCAGTTTGGCCTCCGCTTCAATATCCAACTGCGCCCAAGCGCTGACCATCGCGGATCCCACCCGTTCCCGATTCTCGGGAGCACAGAGGGCCAGAAGAGTGGGGCCGGCTCCGCTGATCACCACCCCATAGGCTCCGGCAGCCATGGCTGCAGCTTGAACCGTTTTGAACCCAGTGATCAGCTCCATACGCGCCGGCTGGTGCAGCCGATCCTGCAGGGCCACCTTCAGCCAGTCCACCCGCCCCGACTGCAGGCTGCGGATGAGTAGGCCCAGATGGCTGCTGGAAAAAACTGCATCCGCCAAGCTGACGGATTTGGGCAGGATCTCGCGGGCCGCTTGGGTGGAAAGCTTAAAGTTGGGCACCACAGCCAGGATGCCAATGCTCTCATGCCACTCCACCGGACAGAACACCCACTGCCCCTGCTGTCCCTGCACACAAAGCTGACAACTGCCCTGCAGGGCGGGCACCACATTGTCTGGATGGCCTTCTAGGGCAATGGCCAGTTGTAGGAGGGTTTCGGGAGCTAAGTTAAGCGCCCCAATGGCATTGGCCCCCAGCAAGCCGCCGACAATGGCGGTAGCAGAACTGCCCAACCCCCGCGCCAGCGGCACGTTGAGGGTGATTTCGATTTCTACCCCCGGCACAGGCTTACTCAGCAGCTCAAAGGCGCGGCAAAAAGCCCGGTACACCAGGTTGTCCTTGCTCTGGCTAATGTGGTCGCTGCCGCGGTAGTGGATGCTGAGGCCAGAAGGGATCTCGCGAAAATAGAAGTGATTGTAGAGCTCTAGGGCTGCACCGATGCAGTCGAACCCTGGCCCCAAATTGGCGGTGGTGGCCGGGACGATCACCTCTACTCGTTCTTTGACCAAGGGGACAACTCCTCAGTGAACGGTGGGTAACTCAATGTCTGCGGCCTCCCATTATCCTACGAACGATGGCCAGACCTTGGATATTCTCGCCACCTCTGCTCGGTCTGCAGCTCGCCGAGGCAAACGCGCTGATCCAGCGGAGCTTTTGGACTATCCCGAAAGGTTTCTGACCATGATTGGTTCTTGTGACTTATTTGTGACTTATTGAGTATCGGGAATGTTGGGCCTGTTTCAACTCCAGCCTTTGCCATTGGCTGAACCCATCAGGGATCCTGAAAGAAGTGCGGGAGGGATCGGGGGGTGCAGGGGCTGTCTTGGTTGGTGTTGGGTTTGAGCTATGTCGGGCTGGGACTGGGATCCCTGCCTAGGTTGCGTATGAACCGGGCCACCATCGCCCTGGTGGGATCCGCCCTGTTGATTGGCTTGGGGACCTTGTCGCTACGGCAGGCTTGGGAAGCCATTGACCCGACCACGATTGTGTTTCTCCTGAGCATGATGGTGGTAAATGCCAGCTTGTCCTATGGGGGGGCTTTTCAGTTGGCTTTGCTGGGCTTGATTCGGGTGAGCCGCAGCCCCTTTGGTCTGTTGATCATGCTGGTGTTCGGCAGCGGGCTGCTCTCGGCTTTTTTGCTCAACGACACGCTGGCGCTGGTGTTTACTCCCCTGACTTTGCAAGTCACAACGGTGTTGGGGTTAAACCCGATTCCCTACCTGCTGGGCTTGGCGGCAGCCACCAACCTGGGATCCGTCGCCACCCTGAGCGGCAACCCGCAGAATATCCTGATCGGCTCCTTCTCTGGGATCGGCTACCTGGAGTTTGCTGCCCAGATGACCCCCATTGCCGTGGTGGGGCTGCTGCTGGAAGTGGGGTTGCTGTGGCTGTACTACCCTGAGGTGCGCTCGTTGAAACCCTTTGCTCGGGTGCCTTGGCTGCCGCTGCGGCTCTACCCGCCCCTGTTGCGCAAGAGCGTGGTGATTACGGGGGGGCTGTTTGTGGCCTTTGTAGCCGGACTTCCCTTGGCAGAATCGGCTTTGGTGGCGGCGGCCCTGTTGTTGATTACCCGTAGGCTGAAGCCGGAGCGATTTTTGGAGCAGGTGGACTGGAATCTGCTGGTGATGTTTTCCGGGCTATTTATCCTGACGCGGGCAACGGGAGAGCTGGTAACTGCTTGGGGGATGAGCTTGGGATCCTTGGCAGAGAGTCTGGCGGGATCCCCTCTTGCCCTGCTGAGTAGTGTGGCCGTTTTATCCAACCTCATCTCCAATGTGCCGGCGGTGCTGTTGCTGCAATCGTTCCTGCCCCGACAGGAGACCACCGCTTGGCTGTTGCTGGCTGCCGGCTCCACTTTGGCAGGCAATTTGACACTATTTGGGGCGGTGGCCAATTTGATCACAGTCGAGGCAGCGGCCAAAAAAGGCTACGTGCTCTCGTTTGGAGAACATCTGCGCTTTGGCCTGCCCCTCACTCTCCTAACCCTGGGGTTCAGTGGGTTGTGGCTGTGCCAGCCTTTCCTGTCTTCTCCACCGCTCAGATGACCTCTGTCGAGGGATCCAGTGGGGCTGTGACTGGCTTGTCGGGATCCCTGTGTATGATGGGAAAAAGAGTTTAAGAAACGTAACGTGTCTTCTCCGCTATCGCAGGCAGTTATTTTGATCACAGGGGCAACAGGGGGTATCGGCAGCGTCCTGGTGCCCATGCTGGCTCAGGCCGGATCCCATCTGGTCTTGGCCGCTCGGCGAGAGGAGCCTCTGCGAACTCTGGTGGAGAAATCGCTCTCTCTGGGGGCTGCCTCTGGAGTGGGGATCCCTACCGATGTGACAGACTATGCCCAGGTAGAGGCACTGGTCAACCAAACGGTGCAAACGCATGGGCGCATTGACGTGCTGATCAACCTGGCCGGGGCCGGGATCCTGAAACCTGCTCCGCAACTAACCCCCGCAGACCTAGAGCGGATGATAGCGGTCAACCTGAAGGGCAGCTTCTACACCAGCCAACTGGCTGCCAACCCCATGCGGGAGCAAAAATCCGGCCACATCCTCAATTTCCCCGGCGTTCTTGGACGTCATCCCATGGCGATGGCCTCTGCTTACTGTGCGGCCAAGTTTGGGGTGGTCGGGTTTAGCAAGTGCATGGCCGATGAGCTGAAGCGCTTTGGAGTCAGATTTACGCTGTTTTACTTCGGGGGCATCGACTCACCCTTCTGGGATCCCATCAGCCTGAAGGTGCAGCGAGACAAGATGCTCAGCCCTGCCACGGCTGCGGAAGCCATCCACTTTGCCCTCACAGCGCCCGCCGGTGCTGTACCGAGCGAGATCGTGCTGCAGCCTGAAAGCCACCAATTCCTTTGACCAAGTGTTTTGCTGTCCTTTTGCTGGGGTTGAGGCGGCAGCAGCCTGTCTTTTGGCGAGACAAGCGCTCGAGTTTCTCTCCGAGGCTCCCCCCGTCTCAATTCTGCTCTCCGCAGCCCAAAGCGCCAGCGGGGATCCTCATTTCTCGACGGCAACGTTGGATCAGATCTCCCGACACCCCCACCAACCGTCCTAGCCATTCGTCCGGCACAGAAGCAAGCAACGCCGGGCCAAACTGCTGATGAAGATGCTGCCAGAGAAGGGCAGCCCGCCGCGGCTGGGGTAAAGTGGTCGGCTAGCTGCGCAAGGTAACCGGAAATTGTGTTGTCAACTGCGCCCTCACCTGGTTTTGCAGAGCTTCTACCTCCGCATCCGTGAGGGTGCGATCGGGAGCACGGTACACCAGGCGGAAGGCAAGGCTGCGCTGCCCTGCAGGTACGCCTTGACCACGGTACTCGTCGAAAAGCTGCACCGATTGGAGAAGTTCTCCGCCCGCTCGACGGATAACCTTCTCGATCTCACCAACGGCAAGGTCGAGTGGCGCAAAGAAGGCGATATCCCGATCGGCAGCGGGAAAAGGCGAAAAGGGGACAAATTGCACAATGCCCCGTCTCTCCAGGCTTTCCAGCAAGGGATCCAACTGCAACTCAAAGCCATACACCTGATCTGGCAGCCCCTTTTCCTGACAGAGGCGGGGGTGCAGTTGCCCGAACAAACCGATGCGGGATCCCTCGAGCCACAGGCCGGCCTGGCGACCGGGGTGCAGCAGCGGCGATTGCTCTTCAGGGGGATCCAGACGAAACTCCGGGCCAAATCCCAGCCGCTCCAGGGCAGAGACCAGCAGTCCCTTGGCCTCGAACCAGTCCATGGGTCGGTTGCGGTGCTGCCAATCGTGGGGATTGGGATCCCCGCCCAAGATACCGCCGATATGCTCAGCTTCCCGGTAAGGGTGGGGGTTGGGGGGAAGGGCATGGGCAAAAACACGACCGATTTCAAAGGCTTGGAGCGGGCCGTTGCCTTGATCCCAGTTGAAGCGGAAGGCCTCCACCAGGCCGGGAAGTAGCGCATTGCGCACGGCTGAATATTCAGGCGAAAGTGGATTGGCAATCCTCACCAAAGATCCATCCTCCTCCGCTGGGCAGAGGGAGATGTGATACACCTCCGTCAGGCCAATGCCCCGCAGCACTTCTCGGATCTGGCGGGTGAACGTTTCCCGCGCCGAAAGGGATCCCACCTGCGGCTCGGTGGGCAGGGTTTCCGAGAAGCGGTCATAGCCGTAGAGACGGGCAAACTCCTCGATGAGGTCGATCTCCCGCTCAATGTCCCGCAGGCGATAGGGGGGAACGGCGACCTGCCAGACGCAGCGGGCCACAGTTGCCGTTTCTGTAGCGGGGGAGAGAGCATCCTGGGAACTGGCCTCTTCGCAACGGGAGAGCTGAAAGCCCAAGGCAGACAGGATCTCTTCCACATCCGCCGCCTGCACCTCGTCCCCCAACACATCGATCAGCCGCGACAGCCGCAATTTCAGGCTGCGTTCCAGGGGGGGCCGCCGGTCAAAGGTGGTAAGGCCGGTTACTGCTCCCCCTGCCAGTTCCAGGATCAACTGCACCGCCCGATCTCGGGCCTGATCGAGGGTGGCAAAGTTAACCCCTCGCTCATAGCGGGTGGAAGCCTCGGTGCGCAGACCTTGAGACCGGGCCGAGCGCCGCGTCACCGCTGGATCGAATAGGGCTGCTTCCAAGAAAATGCGAGTGGTGGTCGAGCCGACCTCGGTTTCTTCCCCTCCCATGACCCCGGCCAGAGCTACCGGTTGGCTGCCGGCCACAATGAGATGACTGTCGGCTTGCAAGGTGCGGGTTTGGCCGTCCAAGGTCTTTAAGGTTTCTCCCGGCTGGGCCAAGCGCACCTCGATGGTGGGTTTTTTCTTGCCCATGACCTGGAGCAGGCGATCCCAGTCGAAGGCGTGCAAAGGCTGGCCCCATTCCAGCAGGATCAGATTGGTAATATCCACTACATTGTTGATGGATCGCATGCCGGCAGCGGCCAGTCGGTGTTTTAGCCAGTCGGGGGAAGGGCCGACTTTCACCCCTTCGATCAACACGCCACTGTAGGCGGGGCAGGCTTTGGCGTCGGCAATGCGCAACTGAAAGTTGGGGATGGGCTTGGCCTGAAGAGGCTTGACGGGGGGCAGGCGCAGCGGGTTGCGGGTGAGGGCAGCCACTTCGCGGGCGATCCCCACCATGCTCAGGGCATCGGCCCGGTTGGCGGTGGAAGTGAGATCCAGCACCACATCGTCCAAGCCTAGAAGGGGGCGCACATCAGAGCCAAGCGGATGAACCTCCAGATCCAAGTCGGGCGGGAATTCGTGGATCCCTTCGGAAGATTTCTCCAGCCCCAGCTCGGCCAGAGAGCAGATCATGCCCTCCGAGATCACCCCCCGCTTGTCGGCTTTGGCAATGGTGAGGGAGAGGGCGGGCAAATGGGTGCCGGGTGTAGCCACTGCTACCAGGATCCCGGCGCGGGCGTTGGCGGCTCCACAGACAATGGTGGCAGGCCGATCGGATCCCAAGTCCACCTGGCAAACCTGCAGCTTGTCGGCGTTGGGGTGAGGCTCGGCAGCCAGGATCCTGCCCAAAACCACCCCATCTGCCCAGGTGCGGCGGTCTTCGATCTCTTCCACTTCAAACCCCGCCAGGGTGAGGGCCTCCCCCAGTTCTTCGGGTGAAAGTTGGAAATCCACCAGTTCTCGCAGCCACTTCAAGGAGATGCGCATCGCTGAGCCATCGGTGCAAACACCGCACCCATTATCGCTCACCTGGCCCTCTTCTCCAGCTGGGATCCTTGCCCAAGGCAGAACAGACAAGAGGCGCCTCCGGACTCATCGGTCTCATCAGGGGGAGAGAGGGGGATGCTAAAACGGTGAAGGCGACGGCTAAGGTCAGATCCAGCGGATGGCAAGGTGAGGAAAGATGAAGGAAGACTGGGCAAAACGGTTGCGCAACGGGCTGGTTGCCGCGGCAGCTGTGCTCTTGGCGGTGGGTTTGTTTTTGGCCAGCCAGGGTCGTCAGGCGGGCAGCAACCTAGAGGCTCTAGCCCAAGAAGCCATACCTTGGGAGCAAGCTCAGGCCAATGGCAAGCCTTCTTTGGTGGAGTTTTATGCCGATTGGTGCAGCACCTGTCGTGCCATGGCACCCCTCCTGGCCAGCCTGAAACAGGAATTTGCCGATCAAGTCAACTTTGTCATGCTCAATGTGGATAATCCCAAGTGGCTGCCGGAGCTGAGCCGCTACCGGGTGAACGGCATCCCTCATTTTCTGTTTTTGGATCGGCAGGGAGAAGTGCTGGGATCGGCGATTGGCGAACAGCCGCCGTCGATTCTGCGAGCCAATGTGTTGGCTCTGGCAACTGGACAGCCCCTGCAGTTGACCAACATCGGGCCGGTGTCTGAGCTGGAGCGGGGCAGGCGCGCCCTCCCCAGTCAGCCGGATCCCCGCAGTCATGGCTAGGAGCTTGGGCCGGGGTTTGTTGTCTTGGACACAGGCGAAAAGGTCTGACCTCGGTTTGATCTGATATTGGATAACTTCTACCCATTTTCGTAGCTCACAAGAACAGGCTATGGCTGTCGAGACGACACCGATTTTGCCGGATCCGCAACGGTTGATCCCGAGCGAGCGCCTCAGACAACTGAATGTCCGCTCCAATTCAGCCGGGCTCCGGCAGCTTTTGGGACATTTGGCGGTGATGGCGGTGAGTGGCAGCCTGTGGGTGACCCAGAAAGGTGTCAATGGCTGGATTGCCCTGCCGGCGCTGGTGGTTTACGGGGCCAGTTTGGCGACGATGTTTGCTGCTTTGCACGAATGTGTACACCGCACCGCTTTTGCCAGCCCAAAACTGAATGACGGGGTAGCCTGGGTGGCGGGCTTGCTCTCATTTTACAACAGCACTTTTTATCGCCGATACCACAAATGGCACCACCGCTATACCCAGATTCCGGGCAAGGATCCGGAGCTGGAGGATCCCAAACCCCAGAGCTGGCCGGAGTATTTGCTCGAGCTGAGCGGCTTGACTTGGTGGATCGGCAAGGTGAAGACCTACATCCGCATAGCCAGCGGCCAGTTGCAAGGCTATCCCTACATTCCTGAATCGGCCCGCCAAGAGGTCATTCGTTCGGTGCGGTTGCAGCTAGGGGTCTACGGCCTTGGGAGCTTGCTCTCCCTTCTGCTGGGGGATCCCTGGATAGTGTGGCTGTGGCTGTTGCCTTTGGCGGTAGGGCAGCCGATCTTGCGCTTCATTTTGCTGGCAGAGCACACAGGCTGTAGCCAAACCGAGGATCCCTTCTCCAATACCCGTACCACCCTTACCCTTTGGCCAATCCGCTTTTTGATGTGGAATATGCCTTACCATGCTGAGCATCACCTTTACCCCTCCATTCCATTTCATGCTTTGGCCGATGCCCATCAATACCTCAAGCCCCATCTGGCTCATCTAGGGCAGGGGTATGTGCGGGTTCATCGTCAGGTGATTGAACAATTTCAGGCATGACTCACTACACCTGGAGCCTGAACGATTTTCAGCTACAGTGCGGGATCCAACTGCCCCAAATCACGCTCGCCTACGCCACCTACGGGACTCTTTCCCCCCGAAAAGACAACCTGATCCTCTACCCCACCTCCTATGGGGCTCAGCATCCCGACCTGGAGTGGCTGATTCGTCCCGACGGCATCCTCAACCCGCAGCGGTGGTTTATCCTCATTCCCAATATGCTGGGCAATGGCCTTTCCACTTCCCCCAGCAACGATCCAGCCTGTGGCTTGCGGGAAGATGGCTTCTGGTTTAGCCACTGGGACAATGTGCGCCTGCAGGAGAGCCTGATTCGCCAACACTTTGGGATCGAACGCATCCGCCTGATCTACGGCTGGTCGATGGGGGCTCAGCAAGCCTATCACTGGGGATCCCTGTTTCCTGAGCGGGTGGAACGGATCGTAGCCCTCTGTGGCACCGCCAAGACCACGGTTCACAATCGAGTTTTTCTGGAGAGTTTGCGCTCAGCCCTGACTGCCGATCCCGCCTGGAACGGTCGCCGATTCACGGCCATCCCAGAGCGGGGCCTGCGAGCTTTTGCCCACATCTACGCCAGTTGGGCTGTTTCCCAGCCTTTTTTCAACCAAAAATGCTATGAATCCTTGGGGTATACCTCCCTCGAAGATTATCTAGAGCGAGGTTGGGAGGCCAATTACCGCCGCCGGGATCCGCAGAATTTGCTATCGATGATCGAAACTTGGATCCGCTGCGATATCAGCGACAACCCCATTCACCGGGGAGATTATCGGGCTGCTTTGAGGTCAATTCAGGCCCAAACATTGGTGATGCCCGCCCAGACGGATTTGTATTTCACCCCAGAAGATTGTCGGGCTGAGGCAGAATGGATCCCCAATGCGGTTTACAAGATCATCCCCTCCATTTGGGGACACCGGGCCGGTAATCCTCATCAAAACCTCGAGGATGAAGCTTTTATTCGCACAGCCGTGCAGGAGTTCCTGGAGAGCTGAGGGCACCTACACAGATCCTACACAGATTGCAGGCGCAGGTGTTGCACCAGAGCCTGTAGCCCCAACAGGTAGCTTTGCGCCCCAAAACCACTGATTTGCCCAATCGCTACGGCGGCGATGTAAGAGTGCTGGCGGAAGGGCTCGCGGCGATGGATGTTGCTCAGGTGGACTTCCACAGTGGGCAATCCTACGGCTGCAATGGCATCTCGGAGAGCAATGCTGGTGTGGGTATAGGCCCCAGGGTTGATCAGAATGCCGACATGCTGCTGGCGGGCACGGTGAATGGCATCGATGAGCACCCCCTCATGGTTGGACTGGAGAATCTCCAGCTTCGCCCCTAGCATTTCTGCCTGCCGATGCAGAGCCTGATCGATCTGCTCTAGGGATACTGAGCCGTAGATGCCCACCTCTCGCACCCCCAGCAGGTTGAGGTTGGGGCCATGCAGTACCAAGAGGCTGAGAGGCTCGCCGCCGGGGGCAATGGCAGTCGGATTAACGACGACGATGGGATCCATCTTCTACCGGAATGGGAGCAGGTTGAGGCTGGGGGTTCCCCAGCAGGGTGTCGATCACACGTTCCACCCATTCCCGGATCTTTTCCAGCACCTTTTCTACCCAATCCATCCGATCTGCCTCGCGAGGTTTTACGAAGGGAGTTTATTCGACGGACTTCTATGATAGCGCTTCTTTCCGAGGGGTGTAGAGCTGACTGGCTGGCCGGCCTTTTTCTCCAGCAGGGATCCCTTGTTTTGCCTACCCTTTTACAAGAATCTGAAGAAAATCCAAAACCCCTCAGCCAGACCAGTTCTTCAGCATCTGGCTAATGGTTCTGCAGATGATCCGCAGGGTCATGGAGCGCAGCAGGATCCCCATCTGAAGGTCTGTCCCCGGCAATTCAAATCGCTCCGCCTGGCCCGCCACCGTCAAAGTTAGGGTGGATCCCCGCTGCAGGAAGAGGGCGCCGCCGGGGTTGAGATCCCGTTTCAGGGTTTGCAGCTCTTGATCGGAGGGATCCCGCAGCACCACCAGATCGCTGCCTTCGTAGGCCAAGCCCTCCCGCTCCAGGGTCTCTTCGTCGGCTTCCGCCAAAAGCAGATCCAGTTGGGGATGGCGCAGCAGGGTTTTCACCTGGCGAAAGAGGCTGCCCTGCAGGGGTCTAGAGCTGTGGTTTAGCAGCACGCCCTCCCGACAGACGGATCCCACACATGCGTTGGGGCGGTGGGACAAAATATGCTCCACCAAGGTGTGCGCCTCCGCCAAGGTGAGGCGGTTAAAGGTCAAAATCGGGATGCGGGCCGTCTTGGGAAACAGATGGTCGAGGATTGCCCCCGGCACATCCACTCCCGCGCCAATGGCAGGTTTTTGGTGCATGAGCACACCTGGCGCAGCATTGATCTCGATGATCCCCAGGGATCCCTCCTTCCAGGAGCGCTCCAGGCTGGGGGCAATGACATCGATGCCCAAGCACACCAGCGAGAACTGCTGGGCAATGGTTTGGGCCAAAACCACGTTGTCGGGATGGACGGTGGCCGTGACATCGCGGCTCACTCCTCCCGCCGAGAGATTGGATACCTTGCGCAGATAGACCGTCCGCCCCGGTTCCAGCACACTGTCCACTGTCAAGCCTTGCTCTGCCAGAAAGCGCTCCATTGCCTCATCCCATTGGATCGGCCCCAGGGGAGAAGTGGGGGTATCCCAACGGACGGGATCCCGGTTGGCCTGCTCGATGAGCTGCCCGATGGTGCTTTGGCCATCTCCCGTCACTGAGGCGGGGCGTCGTTCCGTGGCCGCCACAAAGCGGCCTCCCACACACAACAGGCGAAAATCGGTGCCCTGCAGATGCTTTTCCAGGATCAGTCGGATGGGCTCCTCAGGGGGAAGGGCTGCCACGGCTACCTCGTAGGCAAAGGCCAGTTCTTCCGGGGTTTGAATGCCAGCCGTCACCCCCATCCCCTTGTGGCCGGCCACCGGCTTGAGCACCACCGGATAGCCGATTTCTTGCGCTTGCTGCAAAGCTTCTGCCAAAGAGGCGACCACCTCTCCCTGGGGCACGGGGAACCCTTGCGCCGCCAGAAAGGCTTTGCAATCGTCTTTGCGGGTGGTGAAGTCAGAGTCGAGATGGCTGTCGCAGTGAAAGGTGGTGGCCACCCCTCGCACCTGGTTGCGACCATAGCCATACTGCATCACCCCTTCATCCCATAGGTAGTAGGTAGGGATCCCGCGTTCGTGAGCAGCCCGCAGGAGGGCATAGACCGTCGGCCCGCCGTACACCGAGTCGCGAAACAATTGCTGCAGGCGGCGCATCTCCCCTTCAAAATCGAAGGGCTGTCCTTGGGTGATGGCTTCCAGCCAATCCCAAGCAAAATAAACCGCGGCACGAGTGGTACGGCCATGCAAGGTCTGCACCGCGATGCGCACATACTCTGGAAACAGGTGACAGCTCCACTTCTGCAAGTGGAGATCCATCTGCAACCGGTTCACCTCCGTCACCAGCCGGGCAAACAAGTGGGCGTAGGAAGGATAAGATCCCTCCTGCAACTGGGGGAAATGGAAGCAGACCTTGGACAGGTAGACATCAATGGGCAGCGGCTGTGGGCACTGGGTAAGGGCAAAGTCGAAGGTGAAAGCGGCTGTATTGAGATAGGGGTTAGGGCCGAGATAATGCTTCAGGTTGAAAATGTCGAAAACATCCGACTCGCGCGCGTTGATGCGGGGCACGCCCGCCGCCTCCTGCAAAACCATAGCCGGCCTCAAGAGAAGGGAAACAACGACCTCAGCGCGGGGAAAACCTAGCTCTCCCGGCTGGGGCCGCTTCCATTATTCCCGATCCGGCCCCCATCCCCGGCGGCTTGCCCTCGCAGCACAAGGGATCCCAGCTAGCCTTTTGCTGGTCAAGTGACAGTTGCCTGACAGGCAACTTGGTAACTTGGAAAACCCTTCCCACCCTCTGATCGGGTTGGGGTTATTTCGAGTTGCAGTGCAACTGTTTGCCAATTCTGGGATCCCCTCTCCTCATAATGGGCAAGGGGCTGGGAGTGCTTGCCTGTAGCAGTGCTAGAGGAATGCCTCAGACTTAGACTTGTTCGGAATCACCTAACGATGGGCTTGCCAAGTTGGACTAGCGAAGGGCGCTCAGAAGCACAACATCCATAACCAGCAGCGCCCCGGCAAAGGCCAGCAGGCTGCGCACGATCTGGCGCTCTTGCTTAGAACGATGGGATCCACCCACACGAAGCCATTTCAGAGATTGGGGAAGGCGGTACAGCATAGGAGATTCGGCGGAACCCTAGGGTGATCATGCCCTATTTTGTGGGGTTTGGATTCCCCACGCTGGGGGGGAGAAACGGCTAGCCCTGAGGGGCAATTCCCTCTAGAGTGAGGGTTAGTCCATTGCCCCTGTCTATGACCACTCCCTTGACCCAAGCCGAAACCGTTTTGCAAAGGTGCTGGGATCATTGGCAATCTCTGGCCAGCCGTCGGGATTTACAACCGGAGTTCAGGGCTCTATCCACTTTGCGCAAGCGCCTCACCGCGCGGCTGTTTTCCATTGCGGTGTTTGGGCTGGTCAACCGTGGCAAGTCGGCCGTCCTGAACGCCCTAACCGGCGAGGAGCGATTGAAGGTGGGCCCCCTCAATGGGGTCACTCAGCAGCCCCAATCCCTGCTGTGGCAGCCGGAGCCAGGGATCCCTTGGCGGGTGAGGCTGGTGGATACTCCGGGTTTGAACGAAGTGGAAGGAGAAGCCCGCGAACAGTTGGCCTGGGATGTGGCCCGCTCGGCGGATTTGATCGTGTTTGTCATCGCCACCGACCTGACCCAGTTGGAATACCAAGCTCTCTCGGAGCTGCGCACTCTATACAAGCCCATCCTGCTGGTGTTGAACAAATGCGATCTCTACTCCGAAGCGGAGTTGCAGGCCATTTGTGCCCAGATCAGCCGCCACCTAGGCTGGGTATCGCCGCAGGAGATTTTGACCGTGGCCGCTTGCCCAAAACCTCTGAAAGTCCGCACCCACTGGCCGGATGGCCGCATTACTTTGGAATGGGAACGGCCTGCACCCCAAATTGAAGCCTTGCGGGGGCGAATTCTGCAGATTTTGCAAACAGAGGCGGGATCCCTTCTGGCTTTGAATGTGTTGAAGCGGCTGGACCGGGTTCAGGCCCAGATTCTGGAAAAACAGTGGCAGCACCATGCCCCCTTTGTGGAGCAATGGGGCAGGATTTTCGCCCTTGGCAAGGGGATTGTGGTGGGCTTGGCTCCGCTGGGGTTGGATTTGCTGTTGGCCCCACTGCTGGATGGCCTTTGGCTGTTGGGCTTGGGAGTGCGGCTTCACCTACCCCGGACGGCCTTGTGGAGGGGGCTGGTCTCCTTTCGCGAGGGGCTGTGGCGACCGCTGCTGCTCAATGGGGCTCTGCTGCTGCTGGCGGAAGGGGTGAGTTCCTGGCTGTGGGGAGACTGGGGCAACGGCCTTTTGCCGGGTCTGGTAGCGGGGGTCAGCCTGTATCGCCTGGGATCCCTGGCGCCGCAGGTGCTCAGCCAGTTTGCAGCACAAGCGTTTGGCCTGGAAGCGGGCTTGCGTGCCTTGATTGAACAGGGAAGACCGGCTGTATCAGACCGCACAACCTCCCTGCCAGGTTTTCTCGCCTAGTTCTCAACCATTTCAGCAGCGTGGTAGGAGCTGCGCACCAATGGCCCCGAGCGCACCTGGCGAAACCCCATCCGACGGGCTATCTGGCCCAGCTCGGCAAACTCCTCCGGAGTCCAGTAGCGTTCCACAGGGCGATGCGCCAAAGAAGGCTGCAGGTATTGCCCCAGGGTCAGACGGTCGCATCCCACCGCCAGCAGATCCCGGAAAGTTTCCAGCACTTCTGCGCGGGTCTCCCCATGCCCCAGCATCAGCCCAGACTTGGTGGGTAATCCGGGATTCAGCTCCTTGACCGTTCGCAAAACCCGCAAGGACAAGTCGTAGCCGGAGCTGCGCCGTACTGCCTGGGAGAGGCGTCGCACCGTTTCGATGTTGTGGTTGTAGCAAACAGGCTGGGCAGCCACCACACGGGCAATGCACTCGCGATCGCCGCGAAAGTCGGGGGTGAGCACCTCGATCTGGGTGCCGGGGCAGCGCCGCCGAATTGCCTCGATGACCTCCACAAAGCGACCGGATCCCTGGTCGGGCAGATCGTCGCGGGCCACCGAGGTCAGCACCACATAGCGGAGCCCAAGCAGCTCAACCGCCTCGGCCACTTTCTCCGGTTCTGCGGGATCCAACGGTGCGGGCCGTCCACTGGCCACCTGGCAAAAAGAGCAGGCGCGGGTACAGATCCCTCCCATCAGCAGAAATGTAGCGGTTTTTTGGCTGTAGCACTCGGCTCGATTTGGACAGCGCCCCTCCTCACAAATGGTGTGCAGGCCCCGCTGCTTGATCACCTGCTGCACCGCTGAAGTCTCGCTGGCTTTGCCGATGGAACGCTTGACCCAACTGGGAAGAGGGCTAACCGACATAGGGAGAACCGTTGCGTTAACTGGGTATCGGCAACAAGACTGCGCCCCTCTACAGCCGAAGGATGCAGCGCCTGCTCTGCCATTCTGACATGATGAAGCTCTGGGTTCCGAAAAGGGGAGGCCGAAGTCTTTGGGTCGACGGACTTCTCGGCTCGCACCAGCGGGACAAAGTCCTCCCAAAGCTCAGCCCTGTTCAGGGTTGCATGGGTCTTTCGGGGAGATTAAGCCACCTGGGGTGTGGTCAGCATTTGGTTGACGATGCGCTGCACAATCTGAAAGCCGGTCACCGCCTGCCAACCCAAGATCGCCAGGATCACCACGTTCAATAGAATATGCACGTTGCGCGCCCAGACTTTTTGCCCGTCTTTCATCAGCGGTGCCAGAGCCGCAGAGCTGGCCACCAAGGCCACAATGCCCAACCCGGCCAGCAAGTGAGGCCCAACAAACAGCTTGCCGTTGTTCAGGTAGGTAACCCCCATGCCGCCCAGGGCTCCGAACACCATCAACAACAAGAACAGGGATCCGGCAAGGAAATGCCGCTGACCAAACTTCCCTTTGATCAGCTCCTTGCGTTCTTCTGCCGAGGCAGTGCGCACCCGTCGCGCTTGCAGACCCAGGTAAAGGGCATACAAGGCCAGCGCAAACGCCAAAATCATCAGCACAGGATGAAAGAAGGGCAAGGCCAGCTCTAGCCAGCGGGGAAGTTGAATGCTCATAGAGACCGCGGGAAGAAAGAGGAAGATGCCCCTAAATTAACATAAGTTAATCTCTCTTTTGCCGCTCATGAGACCAAAGGGCGCGCATGGACTCCAACAGTTGAGGCACCCTCTGGGTGAGGTCTTGATAGAGGCAAATTTGCTGTTGGCAGCGGGCCAGGTTATGGGCCTTGCGGCTGGGGTAGCGTTGGGGATCCCAATTCCAGTAGGCGTCTTCAAACCAATCCTGTAAAAAGCGCATCCCCAATTCCAGGGTAATCAGTTGGATCCCTTGAATGATGAGTTCTGGTTGTAGGGCGTGCAGGTTCCCGGTTTGGGCATAGCCCCGCAACCCGGCCAGGATTGCCTCGGGCTGAAGGGTATTTCCTCGTTTACCCCAGGAGCGCAGGGCATCCCCCAGTTCAACATAGAGGTTGTGATACATGAAGGTGTCCAGATCCACCAGGCCCACAAATCGCCCCTGCTCATCGAACAAAAAGTTGTTGAACTTGAGATCGGCGTGGATGATTTGAGTTGGGATCCCTGAGGGCAGCAGAAGATTCGGCACAGTTTCGATTAAAAACTGCCATTCTGCCTGCACTTCTGGCACCGGTTCGTGCTGGCGTAGCTGTTGCCAAAGGTGAGCCGTATCGTGAAAATACGGGATCCGGAAGCGGAAACGGTATTGCATTTGGGCCAAGAGTCGATGCAGGTGTCCAACGGCTGCCCCCGCCTCTTCCAGATAGCCCCAATTGGGAGGGGCTGAGTGACAGGATCCCGGCAGACAATCCATGACCCGCCACAGTCCTTCTGCCCAGGCCAAGTGCAGGGATCCATCGCGAGCGCGACGGAATCGGGGCACAGGGAAGCCGTGTTGTCTCAGCCATTGGCCGATGGCTTGACCATCTTCGGTGACAGCAGGATCAAATCGGGGATGAAGGCGCTGGGCGATGAAGGATCCCTCAGAGGTGATGAGTTTCCAGGTTTGGTGAATGAGGCCCACTCGGATGGCTTCGGGTGGCTCTGGATCCCCCAGTTGAAAGTGCTGGACAAGGGGATCCAGCCAAGTCAGGTCAAGCATAGGCGAGGAACCATTCAAGCTTGGGGTGCTGGGTCGATCTTTTCGTTTTCAGAGCTGCCTCAAACTGCTTACCACAGCGGCGGCCTTTGAGGCTTACAGTTCAAGTTCTATTGAAGTGGCTTCATGTTGACGATTTTACCGTCCTCGATAAACAGGGCAAGTTGTTTGGGAGGGTGCAGCTTGTTATGCAACCACAGCCTTTTTGCGGCTCACCCGAACGGGACTTGTCGCCGAAACCCACTGCCCCATTGGCCGAGAACTCAGGTGTCGTTGTGGCAAACCCGCGAAAGAGCCCCATTTGCTACCTTAATGAAGGTCGCTGGCCGGACAGCCGTTAGGTTCGCTCATCACCCCATGGATACCCGCCTAATCAACATTGGCTTTGGCAACATCGTCGCCGCTGGGCGTGTGGTCGCCATTGTCAGTCCCGAGTCAGCTCCCATCAAACGCATCATCAGCGATGCCCGCGAGAGGGGCCAGTTGATAGATGCCACCTATGGTCGTCGTACCCGCGCTGTCATTATCACCGATTCCGGGCACGTCATCCTCTCCGCCATCCAACCCGAAACCGTTGCCAACCGCTTCCTCACGGCCAAGCCCGGTTTGTCAGAGGAGACCGAGTGAAAGCCCATCGCTGTGAGCCGTTTGAGAAACCAGAAGTGAGATATCCTAAAACAAACCCAAACAAGTCAATTGCCCAGCCGTCTTGCGTCGGTCTCTGTCTATGCCAACCTCTCCTACCCCGGTTTCCTCTGAGTGTACGCAGCAGCAGGGATCCCTTCCGGCTCCTACCCCGCGCGGTCGCTTGGTGGTTTTGACAGGGCCCAGCGGAGTGGGTAAGGGTACGCTGGTCAACCAGTTGCGCCAGCGCCACCCCGAGCTGTATCTCTCGGTTTCGGTCACCACCCGCCCCCCCCGCCCCAGCGAACAGGAAGGTGTCAACTACTACTTTCGCAGCCGGGAGGAATTTCTCAACTTGATTGAAGCCAACGAGCTGTTGGAATGGGCACAGTATGCGGGCAACTTTTACGGCACTCCCCGCGAGATCGTGTTCCAAAAACTTAACCAGGGTCAGGATGTGCTGCTGGAAATTGAGCTGGCGGGGGCCCGTCAGGTGAGGCAACAGTACCCAGATGCCATTCGCATCTTTCTCTGTCCACCTTCTCTGGAAGAGCTGGAACGTCGCATCCGCGAGCGCGGACAAGACTCAGAGGCCAGCATCGAGCGCCGCCTGGAACAGGCCCGCAAGGAATTGGATGCCCAAGACGAATTTGACTACGTGATTGTCAACGACAACCTGGAGCAAGCGCTGCAGGAGCTGGAAGCCCTGCTCTATCCCCCCTCTCCCTCTTCAAAGGAGCAGCAGCCCTAGCTTCTCCAGCCCCTTCCCGGAACGCTGGTGTCGGTGGTGCAGTGGCTCCAGATTGGGCCTAGGGTTAACTTTCGGTTAAGAAAAAAGCTGCTGGGGAGGGTAGTTTGGCTTTACCAAAAAACTGGGTCTGAAGCCCCGCCCTAAGGCCTACGGCCCGCTGACGCGACCAGGGCGGCTTTTATCTTGCTAGACCTTTGATAAAGTAGGCTCATGCGCGTCCTCGAAGCCAAGCTCCTCAACGGCACAGC
>NZ_JANSHN010000033.1:0-22502 GCF_047461655.1 Synechococcus sp. W55.1 | reverse complement strand
ATTCGGGCCTGGATGGCGCCGCAGGACCAGCCCCATGAGCGCTTTGAGTTCCCTGAAGAAGTCCTCCCCCGCGGCAATGCGCTCTAAAGGAAGCCGTTCTGGTCTCGTCAGGGATCCGCTCCCGGCGAATCTTAAGTAATCCACTTGAGTATTGAAGAGTTCAGGGATCCCCCAAGGGATCCCTTTTTGTTTTTTGTAATGGGCATGAGGTGGCTAGGAAGGGATCCCATCTCGCAAGCGGGCGCGAATGGCTTGCCAGATCTGTTCAACCAACTGGGGCGGGCTAGTTTCTGACCGGATGGGCACCCGCACATCGGCTTGGGCGTAGAACGGCTCTCGCTCTTGCATCAGCTTGTACAGGGCAGCTTGGGGGTCGGGGGTTTGCAGCAGAGGGCGTTGGCCGGGATCCCGCTTGAGCCGCTGCCAAATCAGCTCGGGGGTCGCATCCAGCCAAACGGTGAGGCCATGGTGCAAGTAGCTCCAATTTTTGGGGCGCAACACAATGCCGCCGCCTGTGGCGATCACCAGCCGGGTGTAGCTGCTCAACTGGGCCAACACCTGCGTCTCCAGATCCCGGAAGTAGGCTTCCCCATGCTCGGCGAAGATCTGAGCGATGGAAGAACCCCCCACCTGCTCCACCAGACCATCGGTGTCGAAAAATTGAAAGCGCAACTGGGCTGCCAGCTCCGATCCCACGGTGGATTTGCCGCTGCCCATCATCCCAATGAGATAAACATTTACGCCGCGCAGGCGCTCAACTTCCTCGGGGTGGATCATGGGAAAGGTACCTAGATATAGCCATGCTCGGCCAGAAACTCCAGAGAAACGCTGCTCTCGGGGGGCAGCAAGCCCAGCAATTTTTCCACATACTTGCCCAAAATATCCGCCTCTATGTTGACGGGATCCCCAACTTGGAGCTGAGAAAGGTTGGTCTCGCGGTAGGTTTGGGGGATCACAGCCACCTTGAACCAGCAGCCCCCTTGGCGCACCTCAGCAATGGTCAAGCTCACCCCATTCACCGCCACGCTGCCCTTGGGTACGATGTAACGCCCGATCTCTTCAGGAACCTTGAAGCTCAGCTCCCAGGCGTTGCCAGTGGCGGCTTGATCCCACAGTTGCCCCACCCCATCGATATGGCCGCTGACAAAATGCCCCCCTAACTTGTCTCCTACCCGCAGCGCCGGTTCCAGGTTGACTGTGCGCGGGCCGAGGGATCCCTGGCCCCAAGTCGAGCGCCGCAGGGTTTCCGGCGAAACATCGGCCAAAAATCCATCGGGCAGAATCTCCACCACCGTCAGGCAAAGGCCGTCCACCGCCACGCTATCTCCATAGGCCAACTGAGGTTGCAACTGGGGACAGGTGACCCGTAGCTGTGAAGAATTGAACAACTGGGCTGTACCGAGACTGCGCACCAAACCCGTAAACATAGCTCTGCTCTCCTTAAGCTTTGCCGGCTGCCTTTTTGGCTTTTTGTTTTTCTCGCTCCTTAGCCCGTTTTTCAGCGGCTCTGGCCGCTTTTTCGGCAGCAATCTGCTCTTGTCGGGCTTTCTCTTTCTCTTCAGCGATCTTTTCTAGATAGTAGTGATAGTTGCCCTGGTAGGCGACCAACTCTCCGTTGCGAATCTCTACAATCTTGTTGGCCACTTTTGAGATAAAGTAGCGGTCGTGAGAAACAAGGATCACCGTGCCATCGTAATGCTGTAAAGCTTCTTCCAGCATCTCTTTGGCCGGGATATCTAAGTGGTTGGTGGGCTCATCCAAAATCAGTAGGTTGGCCGGCTGAAGTAGCATTTTCGCCAACGCCAAGCGGGCTTTTTCTCCCCCGCTCAAAGCCGCTACTTTCTTAAAAACGGCGTCGCCGCTGAACAAAAAGCGACCCAACAGCGTGCGCACTTCTTCGTTTTTCCAGTCGGGCACTTCGTCATGGATGGTGTCCAAGACGGTTTTGCTCAGATCCAAAGCCTCTGCTTGATTTTGCTCGAAGTAGGCAGGGATCACATTGTGTGCTCCCAATTTCACAGATCCCTCGGTAGGTTGCTCTAGGCCGGTGATAAGACGCAGCAGGGTGGATTTTCCTGCCCCATTGGGCCCCAGAAAGGCGACGCGATCCCCACGCTCGATCAACAGCTCCGCACCCAAAAACAAAATCTTATCTCCATAAATGTGCGTCAAATTCTCGATCTTCACCACCTCGCGACCACTGCGGGGAGCAGGGGGAAAGCGAAACTTGAGGGTACGCACGTCGCCAATGGGCGCTTCGACCCGC
This sequence comes from Synechococcus sp. W55.1, assembly GCF_047461655.1. Lineage (NCBI taxonomy): Bacteria > Bacillati > Cyanobacteriota > Cyanophyceae > Synechococcales > Synechococcaceae > Synechococcus > Synechococcus sp. W55.1. The sequence continues at coordinate 20,236 of NZ_JANSHN010000033.1, read as the reverse complement.
TCGATCTTTTCCAGTTGTTTTTCGCGGCTTTTGGCCTGAGTGCTGCGGGTGGCACTGGCCCGGAAGCGATCGATGAAGGTTTGTTGCCTTTCAATTTCCTTTTGCTGACGTTCGTAGGCAGCTTGTTGTGCCTCTCGCCGTTCAGCTTTTTGGAGTAGGTATTGAGAATAGTTACCCAAGTATGTCGTAGAAACTCCTCGCTCCGTCTCCACAATTTGGGTGCAAAGCCGATCCAAAAACTCTCGATCATGAGAAACAATCACCATGGGGATCATCAAGCTCTTGAGGTAGTTTTCCAGCCACTCAATGGTCTCCAAGTCTAGGTGGTTGGTCGGCTCGTCTAGCAACATCAAATCGGGTTTTTGCAGCAGGATTTTCCCCAGGCTGATGCGCATCTGCCAGCCGCCGCTGAAGGCGCTCACCAACCGATCCCCGTCCTCCGGCTCAAACCCCATTTCCGGCAGGATTTTCTCAATACGCGCCTCCAGTTCATAGCCATGTAAACTCTCAAATTGGCGCTGTAGACGATCTAGACGGCGCAAAAGGGTTTCCAACGTGTCCGCGTCCGCCTGCTCCATCTGTTGGGTGATTTGGGCAATTTCTTGGTGAATGCGGTTTTCCTCTTGAAAGACTGTCCAGAACTCTTCTCGCACCGTTCGGGCGGGATCCACTCCAAATTCTTGGGTGAGATAGGCGATGCGCAGGTTGGCGGGGCGGATCACCTCGCCGCTGGTCGGTTCTTCTTGCCCGCAGATAATCTTGAGCTGGGTGGTCTTTCCGGCCCCGTTTACTCCCACTAGGCCGACGCGATCCCCAGGCTTAACTTCCCAGTTCACATCCTTGAGCACCTCACCGGTGGGATAGATTTTGCTAATGTGTTCCAGTCGCAGCATAATGCTCCTTGGGGATCGGGACCAATTGGAGAAGTGTGGCGTTTTCTTTACATTCTTTACTCGATTTTACGTATTCTTGGGATCCCTGTCCATGGATCCTGAGCAATTTCTGCTTGATTTCTCCCTCTCATTGATCTTGCCGGGATCCACGACAGCGTTTAATATTTCTGGTTTGCCTTCAGAAGTGCCTGCTGAACCCTGTTCGATCTTTTTTCATGTCTTCAGGGCTTGTTTGTCGGTACCCTTAGTATGGACTCTTTTGCCAGAAGCCTTGTGAGGCTTCTCTAAGGCTTAAACGACCTCTAATGCCAGCGGGGAAAAGCCAGTTCCTGAGAGAGATTGAAGTAGCTGGTCGTGATGACAATGAGGAAGGTTGATCGGATAAGTTTTCAGTGTATGGGATGCTTACTTCGTCTCTTGTTTCTGAAATCCCCGGCAACCTATTTTTCTCTTTTGGGCATGTCCTAATGAGCTATCAATCCATTGACATTAGCAGTCAGCCCAGACAAGTTATGGTCTCTTGAGTTGACTTCTTATCTAACATAAAACCTTTGTTGATTTTGACAGGAAAGCCAATGGCGACGGGGATCAACTCAGAAGGACACTACGCCTTGGCTTGATCCTCGAGGGAACGGGGGGATCCCTGAAACAGGGCAGGATGACCTGTTCTGCCTCCCTGAACCGACAGAGGATTTTGTCTGTGGGCAGGCGGCTGTTGGGCCAGAAGCCGCTTCACCTCTGCATTAAGCTGACTTTCGTTGAAGGGCTTGGTCAAGTAGGCGGTTGCCCCCGACCATTTGCCGCGGATGCGGGCCAGCAGACCATCGCGAGCGGTAACCATCAGGATGGGAAGGGACTTAAACTCTTCTAAGCTGCGCACAATGCGGCAAAGCTCTAGACCATCGATCCCCGGCATGGCGATATCCATCAACAACAGGTGGGGCCGATGCTGAAACAACAAAGGAAGCACCTCGGCGGGGTTGCCCGTTGTAATCACCTGATAGTTGGGCAAATACTGCCGTAGGATTTCCTGCATCACCACGCTGTCGTCCACCGCCAAGATGGTTATCGGGTTGTGGCGCTTGGTCTGCAGCAGCTCTTGGGGTGTTTGTAGGCTGACCAAACCTTTTTTCGCCCAGGAGGCAAAGAGATTGGCCACCTCCAGCCGATCCCGGCACAGCTTCTTGGCGATCACCTCCAGCGACTGGCCATCTTTGGTGAGGGCGTGGAGCTTCTGTCGTTGCTCATCGGTGATGCGGTAGCGGTTGACCCGTTCCCAATTGACCACCGGCACCGCCAACAGGGTTGGGATCGCCACCTTCAAATCTGCCCAGCGATCGTGGCGCCGGGCGGCTTCTTGCAGCAGCGGCTCCAACTCAAACCCGCCAATGGGGGCCTCTTGGGCGACCTGCTCCTGCACCTCAAAGTAACAGGTGCCTGCCCGTTCGAATAGGTAGCGGTCGAAATCGGTAAGCAGGTTGAGCCACAGGGCATCTTCCAGCTCCCCCGGCTTGAGCAGGCCCAATTGCGTGATAGCCTCCAGCAGCTCAGGTAAGGAATGGTCTTTCATCAAGCGCTCTTGCACCACCGAGATGGCCCGCTGTGGCCATTCCAAGTTGAGGCGAGGAATAAAGCGGGAGAGTCGTTTCAGCAGGATTTGCGTGTTGAGGGGTTGATCGGCAGAAAAAAGCAGCCTGCCGTGGTAGTAGGTCAACACCCAGGGTTCCGCACCCTCAGAGGGATCCAGTCCCTTGAGGTGAATGTGCAGATATCCAGTGGTAAACCGCCAACCTTGCTGCCTGAGCAGTGGCGCAAGTTCCTCCGAGCCGAACACAAAACGGGACATGCAGCGTTCTCCGGGCCAACTTCTTCAGGCCAAATGAGCAGCGATTCACCTCAGCCACACGCTCAAACCGTCGAAAGGAGAGCTTCAGAGAGCTCACTTATTTTAACAACTGGCTGATCTTAGCTTTCCCGGCCATTCCTTTACAGCAAGGGAATACCGCTTTGCCAACCAGGATATACACCCATGCAATCCCATATGCAGTGCCTTGAAGGATTACCATTGCAAGGCTAGGGTCCGGCTATGGCTCTATCTTTCTAAATTGAGAGCCTGCCGTTGGGCTTGGAGCAATTCTTGGATCCCGGCTTGGGCCATCTCCAACATTTGTAGCAGTTGCGGGCGACTGAAGCAGGCGGCTTCGGCAGTGCCCTGGATCTCGATGAAGGATCCCTGCTCGTTCATAACAATGTTCATGTCCACCTCGGCTTGGCTGTCTTCCACATAGCACAGATCCACAAGTACCTCTCCCTGCACAATTCCCACCGAAAGGGCCGCCACCTGCTGCCGCAGCGGGGATCCCTGGGCCGGATCCAGCAGCCCCTGTTTGTACAGCCAAGTGATGGCGTCGTGCAGGGCCACATACCCCCCTGTGATCGCGGCGGTGCGAGTGCCGCCATCGGCCTGCAACACATCGGCATCGACGGTGATGGTACGGGATCCGAGCTTGCGAAAATCCAAGGCGGCGCGCAGACTTCGCCCGATTAGCCGTTGGATCTCGGCAGTGCGACCCGATAGTTTCAACATCTCCCGCGGCTGTCGTTGTTGCGTGGCTCCGGGCAACATGCGGTACTCAGCCGTCAGCCAGCCTTGGCCGGTGTTCTGCAAAAAAGGGGGAACTTCTTCGGCTACACTGGCGGTGCAAAGGACATGGGTATGGCCGAACTTGACCAACACCGAGCCAGGGGCATAGCGGGTAAAGTGGCGCTCAAAGGAGACTGGGCGCAGTTGAGCAGCCGTGCGATTATCTGGGCGTTGCCAGCTCATGGGCAGTTCAAAGAGGGATCCCTCGCATTGTCAACCATGTCTGCCCAGTGCGGCTCAGGACTTGGAATCTCTGCAGAATATGACTTGGGCAACGGTCTGACTGTGCAACGGATGCGGACGGAATTGATCTGGGAAGGCAAGGATGACAAGTAGGGCAACCGCGCCGGGTATGCCACCTCTAGGCAGAAGAAAGCAAAGCACTTGTGAGCAGCAAAACTCCAGGCGGCCCATCTCAACCCTCAGCCGCCCTGCTGATTCCCTTTCCCTGCTTATCTCGGAGAACCTAAAAAAACGCACCAGTGCATGCTGGCGCAGGAGGGTCAACTTTCACCCATCAAACCTAGACAAGGGCAGGGATCCGAGATCCCCCCAGGGCCTCCACCAACGCCCGCACTTGAGCCACCATGGCCACTTCATCCTGGAGGCGGCTGACGGCTTTGCCCACCCCTACACCTGAGGCACCGGCAGCGATGGCCAAGCGCACCGTTACCGCTGAGAGGCCGGAAGCGCAGATAACAGGCACCGAGACCACACGGCTAATTTCATAGGCGGCGGCCAGGGTGGGGGCAGCCTTCTCGATCAGGCCCAGGGATCCCCCATGAACCGGCTCGGCGCTGGTGCTGCCCTCGGTTTGGATGAGGTCAGCTCCCAGATCCTCCAGTTTCTCGGCCAATTCCGCCTGTTGATCCAGAGGCAGAGTGTGGGGAACGGTTACCGACAAGAGCGTGCGGGGCAGGAGAGAGCGGGTTCGGCGGGTGAGCTCCAGAACTTCCGCCGCGGAGAAGAGGCGGCCCGAAGGGTAGAAGCTGTCGTAATTGCCGATCTCGGCCATGTCGGCTCCTGCCTGTACGGCTGCGGCCAACTGCTGCGGATCCACCGCCGACACACAGATGGGCAGCTCGATCTGGGCGCGCACCTGCTGCACCAATTCGGGGCTGGCAGCGATATCCACCCAGGTGGCCCCACCTTGTTGGGCAGCGCGGGTAATGCTCAGAACCGACTGCAGGTGGAAGTTTTGCAGACCGCTGATGATCTTGAGGGCCCGACGTTGGGCCAGAGCGTCGAAAAGAGCGGCGTGAGAGGCAGTGGTCATAGGCTCGTCAGCTTTTGAAATGGAGTCCAAGAGGAGTGAAAACAAACGGCTGCTAAAGCTAGGCTTGGAGAAGCCTTTGCTCAGTCTAGAGGGTTTGCCTCAATCCCACAAGGGATCCCTCTTTGTTCATGCTGAGCATCCCAGTCTTTTGAACCTGCCGCAATTCAATACAATAGGGATCCCTTCTTGCAAATGACCATGTACCGCTCCCCTTTCCCCTTCCTAGGCCTGCCTGAGCCGGATCCGGAGATGGCCCAAGCGATTCTCCTGCCCGTCCCCTACGAGGCCACCACCTCCTATGGCAAAGGCACCGCCAAAGGCCCTCAGGCGCTGTTGCAGGCTTCTGCCTATGTGGAGATCTACGACGAGGTACGGGATCGCCAGCCGGCTCTCCACCCCGACTTCTCTGAAGAGATCTCCCGCTACTGGACGGCACCGCCGGTGGAGTTGGAGGGTCTGGGATCTTCCGCCCACGAATTGGCTATGGCCGAAATCCAGCGTCGCGCTGCCGAGTGGGTGAGACCGGGGCGGTTCCTGCTTTCCATCGGTGGGGAGCACTCCATCACCGGGCCGCTGATTGCTGCCCACCTGCCCCATTATCCGGAGCTGCACGTGCTGCAAATCGACGCCCACTGCGACCTGAGAGATAGCTACGAGGGATCCCGCTATTCCCATGCTTCTGCTATGGCCCGCGTGGTGGAGCAAGTGGGCAGCCGCCTCACCCAAGTGGGGATCCGCTCCATCTGCGCCGAAGACCGCCAGGCCATTCGCGAGCGCCGTCTGCACACCTTTTTTGCCCACAGCCTGCACGCCAAGCCGGCCCAGGAGTGGATCCCAGAGGTGATCGCCACCTTGGGCCCCCAGGTTTACCTGACGGTGGATGTGGATGGGCTGGATCCCGCTGTTGTGCCAGCCACCGGTACCCCCGAACCTGGCGGCTTGGGCTGGTGGGAGACGGTGGAGCTGATTCGGGCACTAGGACAGCAACGGCAAATCATCGGCGCCGATGTGGTCGAGCTGTCGGTCACCGGGGAACGGGAAACCGATCGCCGCAGTGCCTTCACCGTCGCCAAACTGGCCTACCAGATCTTGGCTGCGGCCTTGGGTTAAGCTCGAGAAGAGCTTGGCCGAGGATCCTCTGGTTTGGCTGCTTGCTCTGGAGTGGGAGCCAGTTTACAGACTAGGGTCAGGGTTTGCTGCATGGTAGCAGTTTATCTGTTTTGGATTGGAGGGCGGTGCTTCTCCCCACAGATAGATCTGGGGGCTTCCGCGCCGGGTTTTCTTGGTGAAATCGGTCCATCCCCGTCGTCCTGCTTTGGAACTTCCCACTGGGTTCTGGATCCCGTTGGTGGGCGGGGCACTGGTGCTGCTCCTCTTGGCCACCTGGCTGCAGTGCTTGGTGGTGGTGCCTGCCGGCACACGGGCCGTGGTGTTCAACTCCCTGACGGGGCTGAAGCCGCAACCGCTGGGAGAACGTATGCCTTGAAGCGGTAGCGGACAGCCCGTTGGCTCTGGGTTCTGCAAAAATCTATCCCAGAGCATTGTTGCCAATTGGAACGAGAATGGGGATAGAGATCCCCGGCCTGCTGACCTGACGATGCCCCTTGACGAGCAGCTCATCCACAGCCGCATTCAGGCCATCCGATCCCAGATCCCAGACCATGTGGAGATCATGGCAGTGAGCAAAGGCTACAGTGCCGACCACATCCGCGCCGCCTATCGGGCCGGGATCCGCCACTTTGGGGAGAGTCGAGTGCAAGAAGCCGCCGTCAAACAAGGGCAACTGCAAGATCTGGCCGATATCGTCTGGCACTTGATCGGGCATCTGCAGACCAACAAAGTCAAACCGGCCCTTAAGCAATTTGCCTGGATCGACAGCGTCGATAGCTTGCGCCTGGCCAAGCTGATCAACCAAAAAGCCTGGGAGCTGCACCTCACCCCCAAGCTTTGCCTGCAGGTTAAATTGGCTCCGGATCCCAATAAATTTGGCTGGCCCATCCCCGATCTGTTGCAAAGCCTGCCCGAACTGAACCAACTGCTGCAGGTGCAAATCGTGGGCCTGATGACCATTTTGCCTTTGGGCTTGAGCTCAGAGGCGGCCCTAGAGCTGTTTCGCAAGCTGGCCGAACTGGCCGATTACATCCAGCGCAGTGGCTACGAGCATCTGCAGTTGCACACCCTCTCCATGGGTATGTCCGACGATTACCCCCTGGCGGTGGCAGCAGGCTCTAACTTGATCCGACTGGGGCGTGCTTTGTTTGCCGACGCCGAGCGGAAATAGATGTGGCCTCTGTGAAGCTGTTAAATTGTGATTAAATTTTGTGTAAAGCCGCGAACTCCGGAGTCGCCCTGCGGGGTACCTTCGGGGCGAGAGTTTGGCTTGGCTCGATCAAAAGCGGGGGGATCCCGCCCAGGATTTGCCCTATTGGGGAAATTTTGGGGAAATTTGCAATCATTTGCGTTACTTCCGTTAATATGTGCTCAATCCAGACGAGGAGCAGAGTTCGCTCCTGCCCAGCAACGGCTTGGCAAGCGGGATGACATCTTCACTTCTTCTGGGTAAACTCTACTCGTCGAATCAATGGGGTTTTGTTAACCTGCGTTAGCCCCCACTCGCTTCGGCAGCTTTCTGAGCAAACCCTGTCTCAGCCCCTTGAAAAACTTTAACCAAAAATATTAAGGATGCCCGCCAGCTTGAGTGAGCCACTCAAGATCCCATCAAGAGACTGAATCCTGCGCTCGCCGCAAACCATGACCTGTAGTGAGGATGTGCATATGAATGTCAATGGAATTTGGAGCAGGGTGAGAGATTTTGTGGGCCTGAACGATCCCGTGGACGGCCTGGAGGAGTACCCTGAAATGGAAGGGCAGGATGATTACCAACTGCTCTACGAGGGACGCCGTTCCCAACCGGCTGCTCCCCCTGAAGAGGAGGAAACGACGAGTACCCTTCCGCGGGGGCGGCGGCAACGGGGAGTGGAAGCAGGGGAAGGCTCTGCCGGTCGAGAAGAGTCGCGGGGCCATCGGCGCAGTCAACATCGGGATCGCTTGGCGGGGGGCAGTATGGGGAGCAACGTGATTGGATTACCCGGCGTAAACCAACCCAGTAGTGAGGTGGTGGTGATGGAGCCGCGCAGCTTTGACGAGATGGCTCAGGTCATCCAGTACCTGCGGGAGCGCAAGACGGTGATCCTGAACTTGACCCTGATGGATCCCGCCGAGGCGCAGCGCTCTGTGGATTTCGTTGCCGGTGGCACCTACGCCATCGATGGCCATCAAGAGCGCATTGGCGAAAACATTTTTTTGTTCACCCCCAGCACGGTAACGATTTCCACCCCCAGTAGCCAAGTGGTGCAGCCGCTGCAGCGTCCTTTGCAAAGCCCTACCCCCCTCTGGCCCAGCAGCTATGAGCATTTGCAGGCGGTGGGCCAGCACTAGTCGTTATGGAGCGACCGCTGCTGAGTGTTATCGGGGGTGGAGCCATGGGATCCGCCCTGCTGCGGCGTTGGGTGGCTGTGGGAGTTTATCCTGCAGCTCAGATGGCTTTGCGGGAGCCCGATCTGGACAAGGCTGTGGCCCTGCAGCAGGAGCTGGGCATTCGGCTGCTGGCGGATCCCTCCCAGGCGGGAGAGTCTGAGATTTTGTTTCTGGCCGTCAAGCCACAGGTCTTCCCGACGGTGGTGGCAGAAATGGGCCAGTTGGCTGCTACAGAGCTGGTGATCTCGATTATGGCCGGGATCCCCTTGCAGCAGTTGCAGCAGGCTTTTCCCAAGCAAAAGGTGGTGCGCACGATGCCCAACACGCCGGCGCTGGTGGGGGCGGGCATAACGGCCATCAGCTACGGGCCAGGGGTGACGCCTGCGCAGGTGGAGCAGGTGGAAAAGCTGTTTCGCGCGGTGGGCGAGGTGGTGACGGTGGCCGAAAGCCAGATGGATGCGGTGACGGCACTTTCGGGTTCCGGGCCGGGGTATCTGGCGGTCATCCTGGAGGGGCTGATCGATGGAGGGGTACAGGTGGGTCTGCCGCGTCCCATCGCTGCCCAGTTGGCTGTGCAGACCTTGGCGGGTACTGCTGCCCTCTTGCAGCGGGAAGATCTGCACCCTGCCATTCTCAAAGATCGGGTCACCAGCCCAGGAGGGACGACCATCGCCGGGATCCAAGCCTTGGAACAGGCGGGGGTGCGAGGAGCTCTGATGCAGGCGGTGCGGGCGGCCTACGAGCGCTCTTGCCAGTTGCGGGGATCCTAGCGGGCCAGCAGCCCTTGCCACAGGGGGCGGGTGATCCAATTCCATCCCACCTTGAGCTGGTGTTCCAGTGTGGGCAGGCGCACCAAATAGGCAGTTCGCCGGGCCAAATAGCCCAGGGGGCCGGTCAGTGTGAGGCCGCCAAGGGCAGAAAGCACCGCCGTATCCACCCCCAGGCTGAGCATTTCCCCCAGAGAAAAGTAGCGAAAGGGCAAGAGAGGCCGCTCCTGGGTGAGCAAAGCCCACAGGTTCCAGGCGCAATAACCGGCCTGTTGAAAAGCCGCTTGGGCTGTGGCCGGCACCGGCTTGCCCTCCGCATCCACCACCGCTGCTGCATCTCCCAAGGCAAAGATCTCTGGGAAGGTGGGGGTTTGTAGGGTGGACAAAACCTGTAGCCGTCCCCGCTCCGTTTTGGGCAGATCCAAATTGGCAATCACCGCTGCCGGTCGGGTTCCGACAGTCCACAGCACAGCATCCACAAGATCCGTAGCAATCTCCTGGCTCTCCAGTCGCTGGAGCTGCAGATGGAAGGGAGGGGCGCCGTTCTCGCCAAGGGCCTCGATGCCCAAGACCTTGGTTTGCAACTCCACCTGCACCCGCCGTTGGGCCAGCGCCTCTTGGGCCGCCTCCCGGCTGGAGAGAGCAAAGCCGGACAAGATTTGGGATCCCAACTCGATGAGGCGGATCCGTCCCCGCCAGCCCAGCCGATCCGCCAATTTGCAGGCCAATTCCACGCCACTAGCCCCTGCTCCTGCAATGGCCAGAGCCACAGGCTGAGCCGGATCCCGCTCTTCTAACGCCTTCAGGTGGGCGCGCAGCCGCTGGGCATCTGCCAGGGTGCGAAAGGGAAAAGCAAACTCTGCCGCTCCCGGAACGCTCTCCAGAGGGGTTTCTCCCCCCAGCGCCAGCACCAGCGCGTCATACTCCAAGCTTTGCCCATCTTCCAGCTCCACTCGGCGGGCTTGAGGGTCGATAGCCCGGACGGATCCCCGGCGAAACTGCACCGATTCTGGGGGCAGCAGATCTTGGAAACGGGGGGCCACCTCCCAGTCTTCCATTTCTCCGGTGAGCAGCTCATAAAGCAGGGGGGCAAAGACGAACCGCTCCTGCCGGTCGATCAAGGTGATCTGGGGTGGTTCTGGCCAGGGTTGCCGGCTCAGTTCCAAAGCTGTGTACAACCCGCCAAAGCCGCCCCCAAGAATGCAAATGCGATTCATGCTCGGATGGTTCACGTGACGTTATCAAAGCTGCGCGAAAGGCCCCGACTTAAAAATCACACCCCGCCGGCGCGGATGAGCCGACGAGGGACAGCCCACCTTTGATTGGAACTGACTTGAACTTTCCCGGCTAGACTTCTCCAGCGTAGTCTGTGTTGTCCCAGCTCTGCCAGCCCGGCATTTCCGACGGGGAAGCCCGTCGCTCGTCCAGCCAAGTTTGGAGAATCACTGCCGCCGACTGCTGATCGATTAACCCCTTCTGGGCTTTGGCCGGGATCCCCGCCTCGCGCAGGTCCCACTCCGCCTGCACGGTGCTCAGGTATTCGTTGACGGTAACAACGGGAAGATCCACGGCCACCTGCAAAGCGCGCACAAACCGCTGGACTTTGCGGGCCTGGGATCCCAGGGAGCCATCGGCCAGAAGGGGGATCCCCACCACCACCACGGTGGCCTGGCGACGGCGGATCCACTCCTGGACTTGGGCAATGTCCTCTGAGAGGGATCGTCGCTGGATGACCCCCAAGCCGGTGGCCAACAGCCCCAGCCGATCGGAGCCGGCCACGCCGATGCGACGGTTGCCCACATCCAACCCCAGCGCAGAAAAGGGATCCCTTGTGGCAGAATGGTTCAGGCTTATCGACATCTGGCTGCCCTTTTGGGCTTTCGGTTCTCGTTCGCCTATCCTCTCTCGATGACCCTGTTTGGAGCAACACTCGATGACCCGCGCTACCCTGTCTCTCCCGAAGCATGAAGTGAAAGATCTGAGCCTCGCCCCCCTGGGCAAGCAGCGGATTGGGTGGGCGGCGCGGGAGATGCCGGTGCTGGCTCAGATCCAGGAGCGCTTTGCCCAAGAAAAGCCCTTGGCCGGGCTGCGCTTGGTGGCCTGCTGCCACATCACGACCGAAACGGCCAACCTGGCCCTGGCTTTACAAGCAGGGGGAGCGGATAGCGTCCTCATTGCCAGCAATCCCCTCTCCACCCAGGACGATGTGGCCGCCAGCCTGGTGGCCGACTATGGCATCTCGGTGTTTGCCCTCAAAGGGGAAGATGTAGCCACCTACCGCCGCCACGTGCAAATTGCCCTGGATCACCACCCCAACCTGATCATAGACGATGGCGGAGATGTGACGGCAGAGCTGGTGCAGCATCGGCAGGGACAGTTGTCGGAGCTCATCGGCACCACGGAAGAGACCACCACTGGCCTGGTGCGCCTTAGGGCCATGCTCAAGGCGGGGGTGCTCAGCTTCCCGGTGATGACCGTCAACGACGCCGAGACCAAACACCTGTTCGACAACCGCTACGGCACCGGCCAATCCACCCTGGACGGGATCCTGCGCTGTACCAACATCCTTCTGGCCGGGAAGACGGTGGTGGTGGCTGGCTACGGCTGGTGCGCCAAGGGAGTGGCCATGCGGGCCCGCGGCATGGGATCCCAGGTGATTGTGACGGAAGTCAACCCGGTGCGGGCCCTAGAAGCGGTGATGGACGGCTTCCGGGTGATGCCTATGGAAGAAGCCGCTGCTCTGGGGGATCTCTTCATCACCGTTACCGGCAACAAGCACGTCATTCGCGGCGAGCACTTCGACCGCATGAAGGATGGGGCGATGGTCTGCAACGCCGGCCACTTTGACATTGAAATCGACCTGGTGGCGCTGCAGGAGCGGTCGGTCTCCCGACAGACGGTGCGGCCTTTTGTCGAGGAATATCGTCTCCAATCGGGCAAGTCAGTGGTGGTGCTGGGGGAGGGCCGGCTGATTAACCTGGCTGCTGCCGAAGGGCACCCTGCCAGCGTTATGGACATGAGCTTTGCCAACCAGGCCCTGGCCTGCGAATACCTGGTGAAAAACCGGGGCCGGTTGACTCCGGGGCTGCACCCCATTCCCCCAGAAGTGGACGAGGCCATTGCCCGCCTCAAGCTCAAGGCCATGGGGATCCAAATCGACAGCCTCACCCCCGAGCAGATCGAGTACGGCAACACCTGGACTGCCGGGACTTGAGGGTGGGTGCTGGCGCTACGAACCTGAGATACATCCTAAAACCTGTCGCACCTGGGCCAACTCGTCAGCAGGGAGGCGAGCTTTCAACTCCTTCTCCCAGCGATCCAGCCAGTTGCACAGTACCTCCGGCAGACAAACCTTTTGGTTATAGAGCTCACACACTACCCAAAGGCTGCCGTGGACGACAACGCCGCTCTCCGCGCAAGCTCTGCGCAACCGGCCATCGTTGGAGAGGAGCGTAGAGCTGCTGGTACGGCAGTAGTGAAGACACAATGCGTCAGCTATCGACAACCCACTTTCCTTCAGAACCATTGCCTCTGGAAGCCACGTTTCCTGCACCTGGACAACCTGCACGCCCAAAGCAAGAACCTGGGACTTGCAAGGGTCATCGACTTCTGCCAGTACCACGTCAAGCACCTCCAGACTTGCCAACCTCGCTAAGGATTCCAGCCCCCCAACCTTGGCGAAGTCAATGAGGATGTTGGCGTCAGAAAGCAAGGTCATTAGGGGCTGCTAAAGAGCACTTGCGCCGTTCGACCACCAAAACGAAGCTCGCTTGCGGATATACTCCATTGAAACCCCCAGCACTTCTGCAGCTCGGGAAGCGCTCACAACCTCAAGGGAGAGAGCCTGAAACACCAGCCGCTCAAGGCGGGATTTGGGCAGTTGGCTCTGGTCGTTCTGCCAAGCCGGGTTGTAAAACTCGCGCCGTAGCTCAAGCGGCTCTTTGTCTTTTCCGTATTTCTTGTTCAGTACACCGATCTGTTGGCCACATTGCTTGCGAGAAATGATACCAATTTGAGCGGCTCGCACCAGGACAGTTCGCATGCTGACGCCGTAGCGGAGCTTGAGGTCAAGCAGCATGGCCTCAGGAACCCAGCGGTGGCGGAATGCCTGAAGTTCTCGCTCAAGGACGTCACGCGGCAGCAGCACTGCCCCGGCCAAATGGTTGGCGAGTTTCTCCCTAGTGCTCCGCACCGCTGTCACGAACAGCTTGCCATCCACAGCCTTTTCTGGGTGCGCGAAGTCCTGGCGATGGCAGATGAGGTGAGCCAACTCGTGTAGAGCGGTGAAAAACTGCCGTTCAACAGGGTGATTGTCGTTGACGACGATAACTGCTCCAAGCGACTCGGTGTAAGCTGAGAGCCCACTGACACGGGCTGGCAGGGGGGTCAGGAGGATCTTCAAACCGCGCTCCTCAAGTCGGGCAATGACATCTCCCAGAGGAGCATGTTCTACCCCTAGAAAGTCTCGCACGTCCCCAGCGTAGCGCTCCACTGCATGCGGATCATAGGTCTCCACCGGCATTTGGGGCGGTGACACAGCAACCTCACCAATCTCCTCCTCGATCTCGGCATAGGCTAGGGCTCGCTTAAGCACCAGAGCTTTGAGCGCGGGGGTGAGAACTTTTGGGTCATCTGCTCTAAATAACAGAGTCGGTTCCGTCTGCGCTGGCGGGATGGATCCCTTGGACTTGGCCTGACCATCACAGTCGGGCGGTGGGGGACAAGCGGCATTTTGTTCGAAGAAGACCTCAAGCGGCACCCCCAGCGCACGGGCAACAGCAGCCAACTGACCAATGGAGGGCATGCACTCCCCTTTCTCACAGGCCGCAATGGCCTGCAGGGGCAGCCCAACTTTGTTAGCCAGATCGGCCTGGCTTAAGCCCTTGTATTCGCGGAGTAACTGGATGTAACCAACGTTGATCATAGGCAGCACGATGTGCTCCACTGTAGTAACCCAAAGGCAGTCGGTGTTCATCGGCAGGCTTTCAGGGTGTTTATGGTCATTTCGACTCAAACTAGGCCGCTGTACCCACACCTAAAATGTTGACTGCACGGGGCCAGAAGGCTTTTCAAGGACTCCGTCCCGCTGGCGCGATCAATGGCCCAGGGGTCTCACCTTAACCTGAGAATCAGTTGATTTCGACTCCGACAGGCTAGCCAAAGGCCCACCAATCTGCTCAGGCAATCCGGAGAAGAGAGCCCATTGTTGCTCCATTGAGAACCTCAAAAGCCTCTAAACGACCACGCAGGAGTGCTTAATCACCACTGAGGCCAGGATGGGAGTCGTGGCCCCGGTGCACCTGGGCCCAGACACGGGTGGGCAGGCCCCAGATGTAGATAAAGCCTTCGGCGGCGCGGTGGTCGAATTGATCCCCTTCCCCGTAGGTGGCCAGCTCTGGGTTGTAAAGAGAGTAGGGAGAGCGACGGCCCACACAGACCGCCTGGCCCTTGTGCAACCGCATCCGCACGACACCGGTGACGCTTTTCTGGGTGGCGCGGATAAAGGCGTCCAGAGCCTCCCGCAGCGGCGAGTACCAAAGGCCGTTGTAGATCAACTGGCTGTAGGTGGTCTCGATGCCGTACTTGTAATGGATGACATCGCGGGTGAGGGTGAGGCTTTCCAGCTCGCGGTGGGCTTGGATCAAGACCATTAGAGCAGGGCACTCGTAGATCTCCCGCGACTTGATCCCCACCAGGCGGTTTTCGATCATGTCAATGCGGCCCACCCCATGCAGGCCAGCTAAGGAGTTGAGCTGCTCGAAGAGGGCTTTGGGGCCAAGGCGCTGCCCATCCAGCCCGACAGGGATCCCTTGCTCGAACTCAATCTCCACGTAGGCGGGCTCGTCGGGTGTCTGGGAAATAGGCCGGGTGAGGGCATACACTTCCTCCGGCGGCTCCCGGTCGGCATCTTCTAGGATGCCGGCTTCAGCGCTGCGGCCCAAAATGTTGAGGTCGATGCTGTAGGGGCTGGACTTCTGCACGGGCATGGGGATCCCGTAGCGCTCCCCATAGGCAATGGTCTCCTCGCGGGTCATCCCCCACTCGCGGGCAGGGGCCAACACTTTGAGCTGGGGATTTAAAGCAGCAATAGCCAGATCAAAGCGCACCTGGTCGTTGCCTTTGCCGGTGCAGCCGTGGGCCACCGCATCGGCGCCCACCTCTTCCGCCACTTCCACCAGCAGCTTGGCAATCAGGGGTCGGGCCAGGGCCGTGGAAAGGGGGTAGCGCTGCTCGTAGAGGGCGTTGGCCTGGATGGCCGGGAAGGCATAGTCGGTAATGAGGGCCTGGACAGCCTCCCGCACCAGAGATTGCTCTGCCCCCGCCCTGAGGGCTTTGGCCTGAATGGCCTCCAGCTCCGCCCCCTGCCCCAAGTCGACTGCCAGGGCCACCACCGATTCCACCCCCCACTCGTGCTTGAGATAGGGAATGCAGACGGAAGTATCCACCCCGCCTGAATAGGCCAATACCACCTTCTTTGCCCGTCCCATGGGATCCCGCCGTTGCCGTTAAAAAGTTGCTAGCCCATTATGCCCTGTGGCAGGGATCCTGGCTGGCCTCAATGTCGGTTTCCTCAGCTATTCTCAAGGGGATTTCTCCTGCCGGGGAAAGGCCGGGGGTGTGAGTGAGCATGGCTGGCAAAAAGACGGCTGCGGCGTGCCGGGGATCTGAGCCCAAGCGAACTGTGGGGCTGGGGATCCTGTCGCTGCTGAGCTTTGTGGCCGGGATGGGGTTTGCCGCCCTCTCCCAGCCAGAGGTGGGATCCCCTGTTGCCGTCTCCGAGCCGGAGGTGCCCCGTTTTACCGCCCACGGTTGGCCCTTGTTGGATCCCTTGCCGCAGCCGGACGAGATTTGGGAGTGCGAGCTGGTGGTGGTGGGCGGATCCCTGGGAGGGGTGGCAGCGGCAGGCCATGCCATGCGAGGGGGGGTGCAGACCTGTCTCATCGAGCTCACCCCTTGGCTGGGGGGTCAGATTACCTCCCAGGGGGTATCGGCCATTGATGAATCGCTGCCGATGCGGCAGCGGGGCAATTTTTCCCGCCACTGGCTGGAGTTCAAGGCCTTGATCGAAAGCCAGCCGGTGCATCTGCCGGCCTGGACAGGGATCCCGCCGGGAACCCGCGTATCCGAGATCAACAGCTGCTGGGTGGGAGGGCTGTGTTTTCCGCCCCAGGCCGGGCTGCAGGCGGTGGAAACCTGGCTGCAACAGGCAGCTCAAAATGCCCCCAACAGCCGCTGGGCTACCCAAACGGCTTTCAAGGGGGCCACCTTCAGCGCCGATGGATCCCAGATTGAAAGCATTTACGCTGTGCAGCGGCAACCCCGGGATCCCGATTTTGTGCCACCGGGACGGCTGTGGCGGGAGCTGGTGAGCTGGTATGGCTGGCAGGAGACGGAAGTTTTTGCCAAACGGGTGTTGAGGCTGCAGGCACCACCAGGCCGCAACCTGTTTGTTATCGATGCCACCGATACCGGCGAGCTGGTGGGCTGGGCCGGGATCCCCTATCGGCTGGGTTCGGAAGGGCGAGACGTGACCGGAGAGCCCAATGCCGCCCCCGCCAGCAACCCGGAGTGCACTCAAGCCTTTGCCTTTCCCTTCGTGCTGGCCATCCACGACGATGGCGGTCGCTCCCGAGCAGAGCTGGCCCAACTGCAACCAGGCTATTCCCGCGCCGAACACCGCCGCGAGTTCGACATGGAAGGTTTCCCCACCTTCAGCGGCCAGAGCTTTTTCAATTACCGCCGCATCGTCAGCAAGGGTCGCCGGGATCCCTTCTACAGCACGCCTGTTCCAGGCGACCTGACGCTGGTGAACTGGAACCGCGGCAACGATTGGGGGATCATGAACCCGCCCCTGATCCTGACGGAAGAGCGGCTGGTGGCCTCGGGGCAGCGCCACAACTGGCTGGGGGGCCTGGATGTCTCAGCCATCAAAGATGGAGAAAACCACGCCCTGCTGTTTGCCGAGTGGCTGATGGAAACCCAATCCCGCTCTGGCTATCCCCTCTCCTTGGTGTTTGCCGAAGAGTCCTTGCTGGGCACTCGCTCTGGCCTTAGCCTCTACCCCTACATCCGCGAAGGTCGGCGCATCCTGGGGCGAGCTGCCTACGGCCAAGCAGAGTTCCTGATGTTGGAGCAGGATATTCGCGTCGGCACCGCCGGGGGGCGGGACTTCAGACCTACCGTGGTGGGGGTTACCCACTACGCCATCGATATCCACGGCTGTCGCTACCGCAACTGGGAGCCATCTCTGTCGGCCAGCTCCGCGCCAGTCAACGAGTTTTCCGTCCGTCCCATTCTCATTCCCTTGGAAGCCCTGATCCCGCAGAAGGTGGATAACCTGCTCATCGGCGGCAAAGGGATCGCCGTCAGCCACATTGTCAACGCCGCCACCCGCGTGCATTACGGTGAATGGACCATCGGCTCGGCAGCAGGCCTGACCGTGGCTTGGCTGCGCAGTCAAGCTCCCGGCCTGATCCCAGCTCAGATCGTACCGCAAGGCAAAATAGCCGATTTACAGCGCTACCTGATCTCCCATGGGCAAAGACTGCAATGGTGAACCCAGAGGACACCGTCTCAGCGCGAACGACAGATCCCCACCCAATCGACCCAATTTTTCCGATATCGGGGCCCTAGCCCTCAGAGGGAAGTGAATCGGGATCCCTGCCTGCGCGGGCATCTTCGCTACTTTTGCCATAGCGCTGCTGCCGCCACCACACCAACAGGGGGCTGGCGATAAAAATGCTGGAATACACCCCCAAAGTAAAGCCAATGAGCAGGGCAATGGCAAACCCCTTCAAGGTAGCTCCCCCGAAAATGGCGATGGCGACCAAGGGCAGCATCGTCGTCAGGGTGGTATTCAAGGAGCGGGCGAAAGTTTGATTTAGAGACAGGTTCACCACCTCAGCGAAGCTGACTTTGCGGCTCACCAGGCGGAGGTTTTCGCGGATGCGGTCGTAAATGACCACGGTGTCGTTGACAGAAAAGCCGATGATGGTCAGCAGCGCCACCACAAACAGGCTATCCACCTCCATGCCCACCGTCAGGCCCAAAAGGGCAAATAGCCCTATCGTCAACACTACATCGTGCAGCAGCGCCACAATGGCAAACACCGCGTAATCCCACTGAAAGCGCAGGGCCAGATACACCACAATCAGGCCGAAAGAGATGAGCACGGCCACGATGCCGGAACGCAGGAGCAGACGACCCACCGTCGGGCCCACTGTCTCCACCAGGTTGCGCTCGAAGGGAGCAATCTCCTGCCGCAGGGTGGCTTCCACGGCCAAGCGCTCCGTCTCCGACAAAGGGGGCATGCGGATCAGGGCTTCCTGGCCCGTCTGGGTGTCCAGTTGAATGATGCTGCTCCCCAGGTTGTGTTCCTGCAGCGCCCGTCGCAGCTCCTCGGTGGTGACAGGCCGCTCAAAGCTCAGATCCAGCAAGGTGCCGCCGGAAAAATCCAACCCCAGCCGCAGGGGAGTTCCCAGAGAAGCCAGGGAAAAGGCCATGCTGACCAGCCCCACCAGCAGCACCGCCAAGGACAAGCTGAACCACAGCTTGCTCCGTCCAACAATGTCGAAGCGATAGTCGAGCAACCGAGAGGCGGGATCTACGGGGGATAGCTCTTGAGCCGTCATGATTGGGCCGCCTCCATCCGAACGCCGTAAAACTCAGGTTTGCGCAAGCTGGGGATCCCCATCGCCGCCAAGAGCAGGCTACGGGTGCAGGTGATGGCCGTAAAGAAGCTCACCAGAATGCCAATGCCCAGGGTTACCGCAAACCCTTTCACCAGTCCCATCCCCAGCCAGAAAAGCACGCCACAGACCAAAAGGGTAGTCACATTGCTGTCCAGGATGCTGCTGAAGGCGCGGTTAAACCCTTCCGAAATGGACTTGTAGATGGATTTGCCGGCCCGCAACTCTTCTTTGATGCGCTCGAAGATCAGCACATTGGCATCCACCGCCATGCCGATGCTGAGGATAAAGCCGGCGATCCCCGGCAGAGTCATGGTGACCCCCAGCAGTTGGAAGAGAGCAAAGGTACAGAGGGCGTAGATAAGCAGAGCAATGTCCGCAATCAGCCCTGGCAGGCGATAGTAGGCCACCATAAAGACGAAAACCAGCACCAGGCCCCCGATCCCGGCATAGAGGCTGCGGCGCACGCTCACTTCCCCCAAAGTGGCCCCGACAGTGCGATTTTCAATCACCTGAATGGGAACCGGCAGCGCTCCTGCCCTGAGCTTGACCGCCAAGTCAGTGGCGGTTTCCACCGTAAAATTGCCCGTGATCACCGCCGTCCCGCCGGTGATGCCGGTGCGGGCAAACTCCGGCCCCACGATCGGGGCACTGATCAACACGTCGTCCAGAAAAATGCCCAATGGACGTTCTGTTCCGGCCAGATCTCGGGTGAGCTGAGTAAATTTTTCTGCCCCCTCCGGCTTGAACTCCAGCAGCACCTCCCAACTCTGGGATCCGCGGCGAGGGGCTTGGGGATAGGCATTGCGCAGCAGATCCCCGGTGAGACCGACCCGCTCAAACAGAGTATCCGGATCCTCCCCCGCTGTTATCTCTCCCCGCTCGTTGCGGGGCAGCGCGCCGACGGGAACCAAGCCCTTGCGAAACTCCAGTTGGGCTGTATCTCCAAGGAGAGCAATGGCCCGATCCGGATCCGCCACCCCCGGCAACTGCACGAACAGGCGGTCTTGGCCGCTGATCTGCACCAGAGGCTCAGCCACCCCCAGCCCGTTGATCCGCTGCTGGATGACGGCCTCTACCCCCTGCATCACTTCGGGGGTGATTTCAGGCACCTCCTCGGTGGGCACAGCTTGTAGCGTGAGCTGGGTTCCTCCCTTGAGGTCAAGGCCAAGGCGAACCTCCCGGCTGAAGCCCAAGTAAACGAGGGCAACCACCACGGCCAAGATGAAGATCAGCCCTCGCAAAAAGGAGAGCCGACTGAGCCACGAAGCTGAGAATTGGGTCATAGGTCTGAAAGAACGAGGAACGCTGGCAGACTCGATGTAAACTACCCGACCCTACACCGCCTTAGCAGTGTAGCGCGGGCTTTCAGTAGCCCTGAGCCTGTTATGCTCTACCAGAGAACAAAACAAGCCCGAACCTCTAGGCTGGTTTACGACAGCCCCCAAAAGCGCAATCACATTCGCACCATTCAAATCCGCATCCCCTTC